>DAOWDZ010000164.1 GCA_030638765.1 Desulfocapsa sp. | reverse complement strand
TTGTTTTTTTATCATAAAAAGGGCAGAGAGACAGAGCAGGCTGTGATACAAAAGCCAGAGGATCAGTGCACCACGAAGAAGTGTTTCAAGTAATTCATCTCCTGCAAGACCTCTTGCCATTAAGATTCCTGTGGCAACGGCAATCAGTGGCGGAAACAGCCATCGTTGTTTTTTGACTGATAAAAGGGCTTTCCCATCTTCTGTTTGTCTGCAGTTACCAAGCATTCTTCTGCAGAGTATCAACAGGGAGGTTAGGGCCGCACAGGTTCCGCTGATAACCACAATGCCCATTATCTGTCGCCCGGGATCTCCCATGATTTTACGTGCTGCCGTCATGTAGGGAATGGTTGACGATGCAAGACGTTCCGGATTTACATAGAGAAGAGATGTGCTAATCCAGAGGCAGAAAATAACAAAACCGGCAATGGGAATCAAAAAGGGACGCTTATTGTTAGTTGTGAGTGTACTGCCGGCAAAGAGAAGAATCAAAACGGCCGCTGCTGTCGAAGAAACATTTACAGGTTGTTGCAGGGTGTCAATAACTGGTTTTTCACCAGCAGTAATTCCAGCTAAAGCCAGGAAAAATAAGCCAAGTACTGCAATGCTTACAAATCCAATTTGTACTTTAAATACTATTTTATCGGGAAAGAACTGCAGAACAGTGAGCAATCCCAGAAGTAAAAAAGAAAAACCAAAATTGGGAAACCAGTACAGGAAAACTTCGTTGAATGTATATCCAGAAGTGACCAGAAGTGCTGTCGCTGCAAGAACAGTAAGGGGAATGCAGGAGACAAGTATTAGAGTCACTGCTGGAATTGTACCTGTAAGATCTGTGAGTATTTTAAATTCTCTGCCAGCATGGTCGGGAAGCCGCGAATGTTGCAGAAGTTTTCCGGTACTTCCCAAAAGAAGAGCCGCAATAGCCAGAACCGGGAGTGTAAACCAGCCCATGTTTCCTGCAGAGTTTCCTGCAATTACAAGTGATTCAGGAGAAAGTAACCAGCCTGCTCCAAGGGCAAATGAAAGTAACGCAGAGTATTTCATGTATAATTTCCACCTTTGCTATGTCTCATTGATAATGGATACTATAATCACGATACCGCGATGTGGTACTGTCAGGAAGGGGGAATTTTAAAAATGAGGCTTTTACCTGTCTTCAACGACAATGGCATCTTCATCGCAGAGTTCCACACAGGTAAAACATCCATGGCATTCTTCAACGTTTACAGGAGTGGCTTTATTTTCAATGAGTTCATAGACTTCTCCAGGGCAGCCATCAACACATTCATTACAGCCGTTACATTTTTCCTGGTCAACATCGATGTGCCACATGGTGGAGTCTCCTGATTGGGTTAGTGAATGTTTTTGAAGTATATGGCTCGGTTTACATAAAATCAAGAAAAATTCCTGACATGGGAATCAATTGTATAATATGTCAATTTGTAGGTGGATTCAGTTTTTGCAGGAGTTTTTTTGAAGGAGAAAAATGGATGTTTTTTTGTTGTGATGAGGCTGAAGCTGAACAGGAAAAGCTGCCAAATCCTCTAAGCTGGATTTTTTTGTTCTGTGAAAGAGTTTCTGATAAAATTTGTGCCAGTGCTTTAAGGAAATTATCAGCCTGAGAGGTCGTCAGACTACTGTTTATTGTGAGCGTTGATGGTTGCAGGTAGTCACCACCACGCTCCGTGTCTAAAAAACCAACACCATTACATTCAGGACAATCTGTGTAAGAGAATTGGAATCGGCTGACACCTCCAAACCAGGTCATTTGGCCAGTGCCATTACAACCGGGACAGGGACGTGGATTGGAGTTTCTCATGGTGGCCAGAAAGTAAGATTTCTAAATTTATTGATATTTAATTCATATATCAATGCCATTGGTAGGGTAAGTATCTTGGTTATATTCTATTTTTGATCCAATACATTCCTGACGCTTCTCACCAGCTCTTTCTGCTCCACCGGTTTAGTGAGATATTTTTTGATACCTATCTCCATTGCGCTCTTTTCAGTAAGTGTTGCACTATAGCCGGTACAAACAATAATAGGCATATCAGGCCGGATACGCAGTATTTCTCTGGCAAGCTGAACTCCTGACAATCCAGGCATTGTCTGGTCAGTTATCAGAAGGTCAAAGTTGTTAGGGTTGTCTTTGAACACTGCAAGTATCTCCTCACTGCTAGTCTTTGCCGTAATCTTATAGCCAAAAGGGGAAAGAATTGCCTCTTGTAAGGCAACAATGAGACTTTCATCGTCAACGATCAGTATTCTCTCCGTACCTTTCTTCAATGATTCTTTTACTTCAATCTGGACAGGCCTTTTCTCATCCTGTATTTTCGGAAACAAGACATGAAAGGTCGTTCCTTCGCCAAGTGTACTCTCAACCGTGATCACTCCTTCAAGATCCTGTACAATACCAAAGACTACAGACAGGCCAAGTCCAGTTCCTTTCCCCATTTTTTTTGTGGTAAAATAGGGTTCAAAGATCCGTTTCTGTGTTTTCTCATCCATACCGCAACCTTTGTCAGTCACGGAAAGTTCAATAAACGACCCGGCTGAAATGTTGAGATGCTCCGGTATCTCATCAGGCCCTACTTCTCTATCCAGCAGGCTGATCTTTATAATTCCGGTCTCCTCTTCTGTGGCATGCAAGGCATTTGTGCAGAGGTTGATCACAATTTGATGAACATTGGTGGGGTCAGCCAGAATAAATCCGCACTTAGGATCGATATCTGCTTGGATGTCCATAGTTGTGGGTATAGAAGCCCGTATCAGTTTTAGGGCCTCATTGACTATGGGATACGGCTGTAGCGCATTACGTTTTTGACCACTTCCTTTACGGCTGATGGTCAGGATCTGTTTGACTAGTTCTGTTGCCCTGTTTGACGCTCGCAGCACCTCGGCCAGATTTACTGCAATTTTGCTGTCCTTATCTGTTTTTGTTTTTGCTAATTCGGTAAATCCAATGATAGCAGAAAGGATATTGTTGAAATCATGTGCTATACCACCCGCCAGGGTGCCGATTGCCTCCATCTTGTGAGCCTGAAAGAGTTCTTGCTCCAATTCTTTCTGTTTAGTGATGTCTCTGGCAACGTGGACGATGTGCCGTATTTCATTGTTTTTATTGAAAAGAGGGGCGGATGATACTTGGAAAATCTTTTTTAACTCTTTATGGTCGATTATTTCTGAATGATTTTGAATGTCCTGAAGTGTATCAAGCCCGGGACATTTAGAGCAGGGGTGTGAACTTCCTCGGAAAACTTCATGGCATTTTTTGCCGTTAAGGCCTCCCCGTCCTACCTCAAAAAAATCCTCTGCCGTTTTGTTGGCTCGGACTATAAACATATCTCTGTCCTGGATAGTGATCATAGTATCCATTACATTAAATGTTTTTTCCCATTCAGTCTGAGCTTCGAGGGCCCTGTCTTCAGCCTTCTCACGCTCCTTAACCTCTGTGGTTAATGCATTAACAGAATCCTTTAGCTTTTCTTTGGATTTCTCAAGGATTCTTACAAGATTATTAAAGCTTATATAAAGAATGGAGAGACTCAGAACAGTCAGTAAAAGAACTAGAATAGTCATTTGTAGAACAAATCTGTTTTTCTCCTGAATCAAGTGGGTGATATCCTGTGGAACTACTATACCACCAAGCACCTCTTGACTATAATTTCTCAAAACAGGTTGACTGTGCAGGATATATACTCTGTCGTCCAATTCAATACGATTGAAATGATTTCTGAAATTAATTTTTGAAGGGAGATTGAGGTAAAAGGGATCGTTATGGGTATTCAGGACAAATTCCTCAAATCGTTTCATCGTAAAGTGTTTCGTCTCATGATTAACCTTCTGCCATTCGGTTTCCAGAAAATATGTAGTAGACTTGTCGGACAGGTTACTTTGAGCAGCCTCCAGTAGCTGATGCACCTTAATTCCAAATTCCAGAACTCCAATAAAGTTATCTTCAAAAAAGACAGGCTGAACTATCCGGTAATATGGCCCATGGCGGCCGATCTCAAACCCGGAGCGCGGCGTTTTGGTCTTACTGACATCTTCGATAATTGGGCGAATATTCCGCAGATTATCCCCAAAAAAACCGGGATTATGCATGCGCAGGAAGGTTGTGCCATCTGGAAGATGAAAATGCATCACCTTGAAAGAAGGATTTTCTCTCTTAAGAGCTTCATAGACTGGTAGAGTCGTGCTGTGTAAAATCTCACGATTACGCTTAGCAAAGGCAGCAACCATTTCACTTTCCAGCCGAATAATATTGTCGATTCTGGCTGCATAGGGACTGAAAGAGTATTTTTTCAAGTCTTTAATATGAGCGCGAAAACGTTTATCCACTTGGGCAATGGACTGCTGCATCAAGGTGTTATATCGGGTGATGCCATTATATAAAAAAATTCCGGCAAGTATAACGATTGATAACCCGACAGTGATAATGGCTTTGTTTTTATCGCTCATGTTGATTCGAGTATTTTTTGACAGATGCATTTTAATCAATTTTCGGTTCCTGAACCACATATTTGTTTGGAAAGAGTTTTCGTATCAACCTAATGTTACGTTACTTTTTCCCATAGATGTCTTTGTACTCTTCAGGGTAATGAATCTGTGCACAGTCAGGACAGATAGAATGGCTGATATCCGCCTGAGAGTGTGCATAAATATAGGAGTCAACCTCTTGCCATTCCTCCTTGTCATTTCTGATTTTCTTACAGTAGGAGCAGAGTGGGAGTATCCCCTTAAGCGTCTTGACTTCATCCAGGGCTTTTTGCAGTTTTTGGGTTCTTTGCTCCACCTGATGCTCAAGGTTCTCATTACTTTGTGTGAGGGCTCTGTTCAGCTCTACGATTTTTTGAATCAGTGAGCCATAACTGAAGTAAAGAATAAGAAAAGAAAGAAAAAGCAGGACACTGCTGAGGAAAAGAATAAAAACAATACGTGATTGTAACTTCTGTTCCTGTTTGGAGATATCCAGAGCTACAAAAATGGATCCCTGTAAATTACTTTTGTAATTCAAGAGATTTAATGCATTGGCTATAACGTAGGTTTTTCCATGCAAAGTGATTTTCTGCTGCTGAAGGCTCCAGTTAATCTCACCAGTATCTGGTTGGAAGAGATCAATTGCTTTAGATTGAATTGTATGGGAGTTATCTGAGAGAGAAGGAAGCTTGTTGGGGATGGTTACAAATGAAAACTTTTCGTTTGGAATGACCATGCCGACGGGTAGGTTAAGTTTGTCCTGAATCTCATCCAGGAGCTGGCTGCCTTTTATACCGAATTGCACAACTCCAATATGTGTACCTTTGTAAGAAACTGGTTGGACAAGGCGATACTGAAGGCCGCGTTTAGCAATCATATAACCGTCATATTGCCGCTGCTCTTTGTTGGCATCTGCAATGTCGGGACGCATTGAACCAAGGTGATCTCCAAATGCAGCTGGTCGACAGACACGCAGAAAAACATGATTGTCCGGGGTCATCCAGGCCAGGGTGGAAAAATATGGATTTTCTTTTCTCAGAAAATCCAGGTGTGGTGTTGTGTGTAGCAGTAATTCTTTTCTGTTTCGCCTGGCAAAGGCACTGATATATTCTTCCTGTGAAATTACTTCTGTGTAACTGACAAAAGCCTTTATCCGGTTGCGGTAATACCTGCTATTTTGTTCCTCAATTGTTTTTACAATGGCCCGAATACTTTCAATTTCCGTATCAACACGGTTGCTAAGATTTTCTCGGCTGTCAAAGAGAAAAAGAACAATAAACACACTGCAGATACTGACTATTAGCAACATGACCAACAGGATTATTTTCCATTTTGTATTCATAAAAAACCGCGCTATATGCTTTTTGCCCAACACTTTCTGCAGGAAAAATCTTCCTGTTGTTGAGAATCGGTGTTTCGCAGTTGCTCTGAATGGTGCATAGCTGCGTCCTCCCCTCGAGGATTTTATCAGGATATTTCGAACCAATGCGTCTAAATAGAAGAGAGTTGGTTCTGTTCGTCATGTAGCAAAAGTCATACCATCAAGAAGATGAGGCAAGGAATAGCTAAGGGTTGTTATATTACTAGTATGTTAGCTTGGCAGAGGGAGTGGATGGTATCTGCTGAAAGGGTGTGGAAAAATGGAATTGTTTCCTTTTGTGGACAGCGGATGATCACAAAAGTGGCCATCGATGAAGCAAAACATCTTGTCATTAGTCGTGTTTTGACTCCTTAGAAAGGGCAGTGGTAATACTCTCGTTGGAGGAGGCCATGTATAACTTCAGGTACCATTGGCTTAGCGGCGTTTACCAATAATTGACCCTAGGATTCCACGCACAAGAGAACGTCCTATCTGGGATCCAAAACTTCGGCCAATGGATTTTAAGGTGCTTTCAAGCACGCTTTGTCGTTGCCTGCCACTTCCTTTGCTTTTTTGTTTGGCCTCTTTTGCTGCAATTTTTTCGCGTTCAAGTTCGGCTGCCGCTTCCTGACGTTTCTTCTGTAGCTCTTTTTCTTTTGCTATCAGTAATTCGTAGGCGGATTCCCTGTCAATCAGAGTGTCGTAACGTCCCTTGATAGGTGATCGTTCCATAATCCTGTTCTTTTCGTCTATGGTGATGGGGCCGATTTGTGAATGAGGTGGTGCCATCAGACACCAATCCACCATTGTAGGACGACCTTTTGGGTCGAGTGTGGAGATTAGCGCTTCACCAACACCCAATTCAGTGATGGTCTGTTCGGTGTCGATCGCTGGATTTTGGCGGAATGTCTGGGCTGCAACTTTCACAGCTTTCTGATCCTTTGGCGTGAAGGCACGTAGTCCATGTTGCACCCGGCATCCGAGTTGTCCTAACACTTCATCGGGGATGTCATTTGGATATTGGCTGACAAAGAAAATCCCCACACCTTTTGATCGAATCAGACGCACAACTTGGGTAATTCTATCTATCAGAGCTTTCGGTGAATTGCTAAAGAGGAGATGCGCTTCATCAAAAAAGAAGACGAGTTTTGGCAGTGGCGCGTCGCCTCGTTCGGGTAATTCTTCCATGAGTTCAGAGAGGAGCCAGAGAAGAAATGTGGTGTAGATTCTGGGGTTGGAATAGAGTGAAGATGCATCAAGAAGACTCACCACACCACGACCTGAAAAATCGGCATGCATCAGATCTGAAATATTGAGTGCTGATTCTCCAAAAAACAGCTCACCACCGGATTCTTTGAGTACCAAAAGTTTACGTTGAATAGCAGAAACACTTTGGGCGGCGATATTACCATATTCCCTGGCGAGTTCTTTACGGTTTTCTGCAAGCCAGTTGAGCATGGAACGTAAATCTTTCAGATCAAGCAGCAACAATCCCTGATCGTCAGCAACAGAAAATGCAACGTGGAGGATACCGCTCTGAGTTTCATTGAGTTCAAGAATATTGGCAAGCAAGACAGGTCCCATTTCTGAAACCGTTGTGCGTACTGGATGACCTGTTTTTCCTGCAATGTCCCAGAACAGGGTAGGACATCCTTCAAAGGGGTGATCTGTCACCTTCATATGGTCAAGTCGTTCGCTTACCTTTGGGTGTGCTTTTCCAGGATTGGCAATACCTGAAAGGTCACCTTTAACGTCAGCTGAGAAAACAGGTACACCGAGCCTTGAGAATGATTCAGCCAGAAGCTGTAACGTTACAGTTTTACCTGTACCTGTGGCTCCGGTGATCAACCCATGACGATTGGCCATTGCTGGATTGAGAAGAACATGCTTGCCTGATCTGTTGCCGCCAAGGAGTACTTGCTGTTCGTCGGTCATTGTCTACCCTAGTTGAGAAATTAAGGAGTGAACGTACTTATTTGCTCCACACTATATCGTTATTAATAAGGATAATCAAATGTAAGAGCAGGCCTGACTCTATTATTTTTATTTTTCACGTTACAGTTAATAAAAGTCGTGTTTTCGATACGCTGCATTCCATTGTGGTTATGGATATGACCAAAGATATGAAATTTAGGTTGGATCTGTTGTACTGTTTTGAGAAGATCAGAGCAGCCATGACTGACACCCCCGTCTTCATCCATGATACCAGCTGGTGGACTATGGGTAATAAGGATATCAGTATCCTGTGGAATTATGTCCCATTTTTTACAAATTTCCTTGCCGCGAGGCATGGCGAATGCGTCACAGGCATTGGTATTAAAGATTGGCTGCCAGGGCGAACCATGAATTTTTATACCCTCAATGATTACACTTTCATCCTGAAGATAGATTGCATTGCTGAGTAGTTCTCGGCCTATATCGGGTGAGTCCGCAAGCAGATGGTCGTGGTTACCGCCAATAACGATTTTGTGTCTATGATGTAGTGTTCCCAGAAAAGTGTTGAATCCTGCCACGTCCTGAGTTGTTCTGCACACGGACATGTCCCCTGCAAAGACAAGAATGTCCGCCATGGGGATTTTAACCCGTTGGTGCAGCATGTGGGTGTCGCTGAAGGCTGTTATTCTCACGGCTGGATTTCATCGATGGAACGGATATCCATAGCTTCTGTTTTGTCATTGTTTTCAGGATTTGCAACTATCTTGAACTCAAAAATATTATTTGAGTCCAGGAAGAGGCTGTCGGAGCTTACACTTGATTTAGAACAGTGAAAAAATACACTTTCTGCCTGAAGGCCATCCGTCTGCAATGTGTAATAGCGCATGAAACCAAAACCGCGGTCGCTGTTATAGTTCATTGGAAAGCCACGATGCCAGCCCGAGCTTTCATTTTGAATGGGTAACAGTCCGGGGATGAGAAATCCAGAGAGAAAACTGTCGGCTTCTTCCTTCAGTTCGCCGCTGACGTTATTAAAGGCGATTACTTCCACGCGGCAGCCCATATTCTGTAATGCTTTAACTAATCTGATGAAATCACCATCACCTGTGAGGAGAAGGATTTTATCAAGATTTCTTGCCTGGAGCAGTGCGTCGATGGCAAGATCCATATCAGCATTGGCTTTGGTTGTAAGAATTCCCTCATCGTCAACAAAATGTTTAACGTATTTTTTGATAACTTTAAAACCGCATTGGCGCAGGATGTCGTGATAGCGATACAGCTTCAAACGATAATCACGGTCTTCTTTAGTGCGTTCACCGTCTTCAGCCAGGTAGCAGTTGGCGCGGAGCATGGTGGATCCGCCTCTGGAAGCAAGGTCCACCAGTATGTCGTAGCGCATTCCATATCCACCACAGAGTCTGATGTTCTCAGCGTCAACATATATTCCAGTTTTTAATGTCATGGTATTTTACTGAAGTTTCCTGTAAAATTTAAAAGAGTTCAGGTCGTTTTTTATGAAACTACCATACAGAGCAAGGTTTTTGGGAAATAATAGCATGATTATTGGAATGGCTGTAGAGCGGGTTCAGAAACCTGAGTAGACTATGATTACGAAACTGCCCCAGAGTGCTGTTTTATACGGACCACAGGCGAGTGCTGTTTCGCCAGGAGGAAAGACCGTTCCCGGTATGTCTCAAATGGCAGCCGGTAAAATGATGAGTGCCACAGTTGTGGAAACTCCGGGGCAGAATATGTTTACTCTTGAGACATCTGGTGGGATGCGATTGGGAGTACAATCGAGTATTCCACTGGCCAAGGGTGAGCAGATTCAATTTCAGGTATTAAGTACTCAACCTGTTCTTGAGTTGCAGAAAGTTGATACCGGTTTTCCTGTTCAGGCCCGGCAATCTTTTGCTCTGGCAGGAGATGTTGTAAATGTGAAACCACTTCTTCAGGATCTGCAGACCAGTTTGTTTGCTGCTGCCAGAGCGTTATCTACGGGGACGGCATCTCCGACAACTCCTCAACCATTTGCGCAACCATCATCACAAATATTTTCGCAAACAGCAGCTCCCGTATTGCAGAAAATGGATGCCACAGCCGTTGATCAGCTTATTCGTCAGGGCAACTATACGGTGAAAGCCACTGTTGTTGAGAACCTTGGTGACAATAAAGCTTTGGTTCAGATTGCGGGTAAAAACTATCAGTTAAGTGGTTTAAGTAATGCACAACCCGGAGAGAGCAAGGTGCTGCAGCTACAGTCTTTAGAGGGTACGCCACGATTTTTCCCCGTGGGTGATAACGGGGTTGTAAATAAATCTCAGCCGCTTCTCCTCACAACTCAAAATCAATCACTACCCGCTTTGGTGAGGGCGTTGCAATTGCCATTTTTTACTGGACTTGATTTGTTACAGCCGGCACAGCAGCAAACTCTGCATAATTTGCAGAGTATGCAACCATCTCAGCTTCAAAAATCCGATGCGGGTGAACTTCTTAAAAGTAATCTTGGGCAACTCGGAACCCGTTCAGAAACACTGGTTGCCCAGGGAAAGGGGCAGGAGGCTGCAAATCAGCTTAAGTCGATTCTTGGAGAGGTTATGAGGATTTTTCAGGGACAGGAAAGCATTACCTCCACCGCCAGCCGTCTTCTTGCGACTCTTGAGAGTAGTCAATTTGTGCAGGCAAATCTTCAGCAGGAGAACACTATTCTCTTTCCTCTTCCTTTTTCATTTTTGGAAAAGGGGTATCTTATGGTGGATCAGGAGGCAGGGCAGCAAAATGGAAATGAAGATGCTGAAGATACCAGTTCCTGCACCCTGCATCTTGAACTCGAAGGGCTTGGTGACGTTCGGGTCAGGTGTGTGCAGAGTCAGGATTCAATCAGGATTGCTTTTTTTCTGGAGTCTCAAGATAAGACAGAGTTTGTTTCAGCTCACGAGTCTGATCTGAAGGAAAATATCAGCTCAGCCCCTCTGCTTTCACTGAGTTTTGCAACGGGCGCCGGATCTCCCGGTGCAGAATTGTTACAGCAGGTTCTTGGAGAGCAGCAGTCCCTTCTTAATACCATCGCTTAAATTATTATACTCTTCCAGATAAAATTGATGCGCTGCTTGGCCCTTTAAAAGGGTGGTGTTTGATTTTCCCGACACCGCTATTTTTGAGCATGCTTGTTAGCTCTTCTTCAGA
>DAOWDZ010000079.1 GCA_030638765.1 Desulfocapsa sp. | reverse complement strand
GTCAACATCGTAGACAGCTTCCGGTGTGATTCCTGTTTCAAAAGTGGTAAGAGCTTGCGGATAAATACACTCAGTCAGTCGATCATGATTGTTCTGAACAAATTCTTCAATGTCCTGATTTTCATCCACCAGATACCTGCGAGATCGCTCCACTCGTGATACACACTCAAGTCCGGTGGCTTTACAGATTGACACCATATTTGATGACCAGGCCGTTGCAAAATTGAGCCTTGGTCCCATTTCCATAACTCGATCACCAGCGAGTGAAGGTTGTTTTGTGACAGAGTCCTCCAGAAAACCATCTGCTAAAATTAATTGCAGCCGAGTCTGTTCTGTTTCCGTCAGAGGACGATTGGATTCGATATTAAAACAGTATTCCTGGTTTTCACTGGTTTTCCGGTATAGCTGAATGATTGTCGATGACATAAAAAGTTCCTAGATATGGTTACTGTTTATTTGGATTTAAGGGGGTTCCTTAAAAATATACTCGCGAATACCCTACCCTAACTTTATACCAGATAGCTCTCAGAGTTAAAAGATACAGTTTGTTCAGATGTGGTTAAATTTCCTTTGTATCACGCCTGTCAGTTCGCCTGGTATGCTGTTTTCTTCTTGATAAAGTACGAAAAAAAGGACAAAATACCTGAGAATCAAATGTGATATACTAAAGTATTTTTTGAATAATACTCAATCTGCGAGCATTAAATGGCACTCCTTAACAGTGATGCTTTGCTGGATATTCTCAGCAAAAAGAAGTTAATCTCCCCCAAACAAAGACAATTTATCACCCTCGAGAAAGGGAAACAGCGCCAAAAACTCCTCAAACAATTTGGTGCAGATAAAAAATTTGATAAAAGTTTTCCGGATCTGGTTGATATTATTGTCTCATTTAAACTCGACATCAACGAACAAAAAGACACTTCTCTGGATGAAGATATTATAATACGGGCAGTTAGTCAGGCCTGTGGTATTCCTTTTAAAAAGCTGGACCCGTTGAATCTGGATATGGATATCGTCACCAAGACTATCCCAAGAAACTTCGCATTAAGCCATCTTCTCCTTCCCTTTAATTTTCAGAACGGCATCCTCGAAGTTGCCGTCTATCATCCCGATAACAAGACAGTCCTCAAGGACATCGAGCAGGCCAATCAGGTAAAAATAAAGCCATATCTGACACCGAAATCGGATATTAAGAAAATCCTGGCTGAATTTTTTGGTTTCCAACATTCAATCAGTGCGGCGGAAGATCAATTTAGTGGTACAGGAGTTGGTGGATCAGTCGATATCGGTAACCTTGAGCAGTTTGTCAAGATCTCCCCGTCCAAGGAAATTTCTTCATCCGATCAGCATATTAAATCGGCAGTCAATCACCTCTTTAACTATGCTTTAGATCAGAATTCCAGTGACATTCATGTGGAACCTAAACGTGAAAACTGTATGATCCGTTTTCGAATAGATGGCACTCTTCACACTATTTATAATCTCCCTAAAGCTGTTCATGCTGCCATTGTTGCCCGCATTAAATTCCTGGCCCGTCTTGATATTGCTGAAAAACGAAGACCACAGGATGGCCGCATCAAACTTTCCCTCAGTGGAGACAAGGAAGCCGAAGTACGTGTTTCAACGGTGCCCGTTGCTTTTGGTGAAAAAGTTGTCATGCGTATTCTTGACCCTGATGTGATTTTTCAGGATCTGGACAAGCTCGGCTTTTCCAAACGAGATCGTATTATCTATAATTCATTTATTAAATCTCCACATGGAATCGTGCTTGTTACCGGTCCTACAGGATCTGGTAAATCAACAACTCTTTATTCCACGCTCGAAAAAATCGCCACACCTGAAAGAAATATTGTGACAGTGGAAGACCCCGTTGAAATGGTGTACGAAGCCTTTAATCAGATTTCTGTGCAACCACTTATTGACGTAACCTTTTCAACCATTCTCCGAAACATTCTGCGCCAGGATCCGGATGTTATCATGATCGGTGAAATTCGTGATATTGACACCGCATCCCATGCAGTGCAGGCAGCCATGACCGGGCATCTTGTGTTCTCGACTCTGCATACCAATGATGCTGTGTCATCCATCGTGAGATTAAGAGATCTTGGACTGGAACCATTCCTTATCTCCTCAACGCTTCTTGGTTCTCTTGCCCAGCGACTGGTACGAACTATCTGCACTGACTGCAAAGAATCATTTGAAATAAAAGGATCAGAACTCATCAGACTTGGCTTTCCTGTGGCTGAAAAAACTTCCTACATGCTATCAAAGGGTAAAGGATGTAGAAAATGCCGGGGTACAGGTTATAAAGGAAGATGTGGAATTTTTGAAATTTTCTCGTTTTCGGAAAAAATGAAACAGATGGTCAATGCCGGGAACAGTGTCGATGAAATAAGACAACTTGCAATCCGCGAGGGAATGACTACTTTACGAGAGGATGCATGGGAAAAGGTAAAAGCAGGGATTACCACCTACGAAGAAGCGATGCGGGTTACCGCTGATTAAAGACGAAACAATGGGAAATAAAGGTACGGATAAAGCAGTTAAAATTGTCTGCAAGAATAAAAAAGCCTTTCACGACTATCATATTGACACCAGATATGAAGCGGGAATGGTTCTGCGTGGACCTGAAGTCAAGTCATTACGAGCAGGTAAAGCTAATTTACGCGATGGCTATGCCCAGATCGACTCACGCGGTGAATTGTATCTTCATAACGTTCATATCTCGATGTATAGCTTTGCCACTCATAATCCCAATGAGCCCATGCGCCTGCGCAAACTCCTGCTTCATAAAAGAGAACTGCGTAAGCTGACAGGAAAATTAAAGGAAAGGGGACTTTCACTCATTCCTTTGAAGATTTATTTTATAGGCAATGGAAAAGCCAAAATTGAGCTTGGCCTTGCACGTGGTAAAAAACAGTATGATAAACGGGCTTCTCTGAAAGAGAAACAGAGTAACCGTGAGTTGCAGCGTGCTATGCGTCATAATGAAGTTGGCTGAACTTAGATATTATTTAACAATAACTTTTAATCACAAAACTGTTTAGTAGGTAAGCGTGGAATCTGTGCTGATAACAGTTTGAAATATGGGGGCGAAACGGATTCGACAGGGATGTGTAAGCTTTACGTTGCATGCCGAGCTTTCTGTCTGCTCGTAAAACCGATGGTACTT
>DAOWDZ010000143.1 GCA_030638765.1 Desulfocapsa sp. | reverse complement strand
TCCTTGTTAAAGGAGGATTCGCGCTCAATTTTTGGATTGGAGAAGTTGCTCTGGCAGTAGTGTTTCCATTGATTCTTCTTTTTATATCAGGCAAGAGAACAGGTATTCATGCTATGGCTGGAATCTGCTGCCTGGTTGGATCTTTTATTCTATTCTATGACTTGGTTATTGTCGGACAACTGATCCCCCATTATTACGAATACAATGTTGTCGGTTTGCCAGAGTATTATCCCTACAGTCCAAGTCTCCATGAAATCATGATTACTGCTGGAAGCATTTTTTTCTTCCTAGCGGCATTTGTATTTGGGGAAATATTACAGAGGAAAAAATTCTAACCAAACTCCATAGATTGAGAAGGATCTATTGGAATGGATCTATTGTATTTGTTCTTTTAAGGGTGCCTTAAGATAAAAGGCCGGTATAACCATCAAGATCATAAACAAAAATGGCATTGAAGGCCTGGCCACTTTTGTCTTGGAATCTAGGAGATGGTTATACCAGCCTAATTTGAATTCAATCCATTAAGGAAATTCAACAAGAAAAATCAAGTTTTCCCTTAAGAACCGGTTGGAGGCTCAGGCGCAGGATCACCATGGCATTCTATGCAATTAAATTGCCCTGTTATGCCATGCGCTTTTCGAGCACTGAAAGTTACTGAAGGCTTGTACGTCCCGTCTTTCCAGTCGTTAAGAAGTTCTACCAGTTTGTAGGCAGTGCTCGCCGCAACCCTGGCGCAGCGATCTTTTCTCTCGGGACTTTTTAATGACTTATCCGCTTCACTCATCCATTTTCCTACTGAAATATGACAGAGTGGAGATTCGCTGGTGGTTGTGGGCAGAGTTGCTGTGATTTTTGGTTTAGCAGGAGTAAAGGTCGGTAGGGCTGTGTCTGAGTACCACTGCATAACATCTGTTGAAATTTGGTGTCCCTCATTGGCGCCAGAAATACGTGGACCGATGATGAGATTAGCAACAATATTTGCTCCTGCAGGAGAACCACAAATTGTACCCCAGCCCATCTGTCCACCTTCCAGGAAAACAAAAGCATCGGCTGGAAATGAGATGTACGGTTCGCCAACCTTATCTCGCAATTGGGTGAAAATACTATTGATTACTGCTGCACCGCAGAAGACTCTGTACCATTCCTTGTAGCATATTTCTGCTGTTTCTGTTGGGTCAAGTTTCTCATAAGGCCAAGGCCATTTCTCGGTTTTACCTCCAGTGGCATCAGCAGTGTTAACAAAACCGCCAAGATGTGTTAAGGCTGCTCCTGCAGCTAGTGCACCTGTTCCGATCAACATGCTACGTCTTGAAAATTCTTGGTTCTTCTCCTTGTGATCTTGCATAGTTTGCCTCCAATTTTTTTTAATCCTTTGATCAAAGAATTTTGACCATACGAAACGGTATCGTTAACCTGAACTGTCATTTTGCTGGATGAAAGGATCGGTCTACTCCAGATACCACTTAGTAGTACTGTATCATGGTTTTATAATCTGTCAAAGGGCAAATTTATCCGATTGGTTTAAACGGTAACTTGTAGTTAGGAATATTGTAAAAAATACAGATATATAGGGATATAGTGACTACTGGAATGGAATGGAACTTTTTTGAAAAGTCTGATGTTGGAATGGGGTCAGAGGTCTTCTTTCTTCGTCTCAGATACTACATTCTCTCCCTACCTGTTGAGTTAGAAAAAACTCCAGTTCAAACTTGCCTGAGTGGAAAAGATTGTATCCTGATCTCCTCCGGTTTCCGCACCCAATTGCGCTCGAAAGCTTATGGAAAGCTGTTTGGAAAAAGACCAGGTGAGTAATGCATCACCTTGATTTAGCCAGGAATCTTCATTCTGTGAATATTCTAATTGATACTCTAACTGCATTAGCAATTGCTGCCAGGGTTGCCATTTATAATTTGTGGCTAAATTGACAATAACTTCATTTTCTTCTGTATAGTATCCACTACCAAGACTTACCTGAAAACCAGGAAACCAGGAAGGGAAGTGGTTAACTTGAAGATTGGCATTAAATTGATCAAGGGTATCAGAACCATATTGCTCATAATAGAGACTGGAACCAACTTCCCATCCAGATGCTAACGCAAATCCACCTGAAACTCCGGTGAGTTCTTTTACTTCAATGTACAATGCTGCTCGTGCATTGAGCTGATCGTAAATGGAATCCGTTTCTCTATTTCTGGAGTAATTAATGTTGGTCCAGAATCCATCACCTTTATAGCTGAACAATGCATGCCCTGTGAGAATATGTTTGTCGTCATCCAATTGGTAATAGGCATTGGTGTCATCATTGCTGAATTTTTCATCACGAATTCGAAACGAAGCTGAAATACGATCAGCAAGGGGCCAGGAAACCATAAAGAAAGGTGCCTGGCGGTGGAGGGAAAAGTCTATATCTTTGTATAGCAAATTGTCCTGTTGAATTGAACTCTCTAGCCAGCCAAAGCCTATTGTTTTCCCTGTACCCCAGGATTTTGAAATCTGTATCTGTTTAACCTGTTCTTTCCAAGAGGCGTAGTCCGTACTCAAATATGGCGAATATTCATCCTGAGTTATGGAGGACCAGTAAATTCTCAGTTGAGTTTGTCTACTTTTTTTGATGCGCTGGATACCAAGCTGAGCAGCACTATTATCATTTGCAATTTTCAGTGCTTGTTTGTAGGCGTCGAGTGCATTGTCATCTTTTTTTAAAGTTTCCCATACCCTGGCAAGACTGAGCCATAGATGTATATTATCTGCATCTTCTTTTAATCTTTCCTCGTACTTTTGAATTAAACCTTGATAGTAGTGAATTCCAAGGGATAGGCCTGCGCTATCACTTAATCCAACGATACCACTTTCTTCCATATCAAAATC
>DAOWDZ010000064.1 GCA_030638765.1 Desulfocapsa sp. | reverse complement strand
TATCCTTAAAGACCACCTGCCGAAATAACAGGATACCCCCTGTCCCGTTTCTCCTTCAGTGATTCAGAAGAGAAGCTTTTCCACAGGCACATATTGCATATCAAAAGCTTCAGCCACACCTCGATATGTAATTTTTCCCTCGACAATATTAAGCCCCTTTTTCATCGCAGGGCTTTTTTGAGCGCAGAGTTTCCATCCTTTGTCAGCCAGTGAAACGGCATAGGGGAGGGTGGCATTTGTAAGCGCCATGGTTGATGTAAGTGGAACCGCACCAGGTATATTGGCAACGCAGTAATGAATAATTCCATCAACTTCATAGATTGGATTATTGTGGGTGGTGGCTTTAGAGGTTTCAAAACATCCTCCCTGGTCAATGGCCACATCAACAAGCACAGCCCCCTTCTTCATTGTGCCAAGCATTTCTCGTGATATGAGTTTGGGAGCTCTTGCGCCATGAAGAAGCACAGCACCAATAACGACATCTGCCTGGACAATAAGTTCCCGAATTTTTGCAGGAGAAGACATTATGGGCACACAATTTTTGGGCATTACTTCAGAGAGGTAGCGAAGTCGGGATAAACTGGTGTCGAGAAGATACACCTTGGCTCCGAGTCCACAGGCCATCTGGGCAGCATGGGTTCCCACAACTCCACCGCCGATAACAACAACGGTTCCGGGGTCAACACCAGGTACACCACCGAGAAGTATGCCACGTCCTCCCTGGGGACGTTCCATGTATTTGGCTGCTTCCTGGACAGCCATTCTCCCGGCAACTTCACTCATTGGAGTGAGAAGGGGAAGACTGCCATCGCTGTCCTGGATTGTTTCATAGGCAATACAGACAGCTTTTCTGGCAATCATTGCTCGGGTAAGTTCCTCTGATGCCGCAAAATGAAAATAGGTGAACACTATCTGTCCTTCCCGTATCATTTTGTATTCCTGAGGTTGCGGCTCTTTAACGTGCATGACCATATCGGAGCGTTCGTAAATCTCTGCAGCGGTGTCAATGATGGCAGCGCCTGCAGCAATGTACTCTTCATTGGAGAAGCCGCTTCCAGAACCGGCATCTTTCTCAACGAGAACCTGATGACTGTTTTGAGTCATGATTTCAACACCAGCCGGAACCATGCAAACTCTGCTTTCTTCAACTTTGATTTCTTTTAGGATTCCTATTTTCATAATAAGTCTCTTTTTGGGGAAATGAGTTGGCTTCACCTGCGTTATTGAACTTCCTTACTTAACAATACGGGATTTAGGTTGAAATAAGATTGCTTTTTAATGATTATTTCTGTTACCAATGGAAGATAATTTCAATTTAGGTGTGAATGTATGCAGAAACCATCAAATCATACTATTGACGAGCTTGATCGATCCATTCTAGTGGCACTACAGCATGATGCAAATCTTTCCAATGTGCAGCTGGCTCAAAAAGTGGGGTTGTCAGAATCGGCCTGTCTGAGAAGAGTTAAAGCTCTCAGAAGAAGTGGGGTTGTTGAGCGCTCTGTTCTTTTATTAAACCAGACTGTATTGGGTTTTTCAGGGACTGTTTTTGTCCGTGTGACGTTGAAAGAGCAGCAGCAGGAAACACTTCAATCCTTTGAAAATGCAGTTGTCGGGATAGAGCAGGTCATGGAATGTTACTTAATGTCCGGGGATGCCGACTATATGCTGAGAATTATCTTCAAAGATAATGATGATTATAAAAAAATTCATCTGAAGCTCACAAGCATGCCAGGTGTTCAGCGTGTTCATTCCTCGTTTACTTTGAGTACAGTTATCCATAAAACGGAGCTTCCAATTCCTGTGAACTAGACGTGGCTTTTTCTCGACAATCCTGTCGAAGCCTGTTGTGATTGTCGAAAAAAACGATCTTATGTAAAATACATTCTGCTCTATCTTCCTTTTATCATAGTAAGTATTGCACCTGTTCGATGCTGGCACGATTCTAGCATATTCTGAACAAACCTTCTTTTCTGTTAAAAAAATCAGCGATTAATTTTATCTGCTTAAAGAGTGTATGGATACCCTGAAGACAATTTTTTTTCTGGTATTGTTTTTATGCATTGCTGCTACAGAGGGCATAGGCAATGAATATAACTGCAGGACAAATTTGTACCCAAGTGAGGAGTTTAGATCTCCGAAGGTACACTTTTTCATTCATGAAAAAGTATTTTTGCAAACCGTTTGTCATGATTTAGTAGCCGGAGAGCATAAGATGGAGGTGGTCTGGTACAATCCCTTGGGAGATGCTCAACGCCAGGGACAGCACTCTTTTTATCTTAAATCGGTTTCTGGGTACAGCACGTTTTTTTGGATCAAGATACAGAAAAAAGGCCCATTGAGGGCAACGCTGTCAAATGAGTCATATGCGACGAAATTTTATGGAAATTGGAATGTGAGGCTTTATCTGGATGAGTCAGAAATTGAGTCTCTTGTATTTCGTCTTATTCCTTAAGGCGCATAGGTAATTGTAAATTTTTATTGTAAAGGATACGTATAGATTATGAAGAAAAAGACAGAGAATAAAAAAGAAATCCCTGGATATTGCTTACAGGTTATTTTTCTTTTGGCAGTATCATTAGTTGTGTTGACGGGATGCAGTAGCAGCGACGATGATGACGGTACTGCGGGGGGCAGCGGCGGGACTCCAATAGAAAGTACATCAGCAGATCTTTCCTATTATCTTACTGCTGCGATAAATGATGAATACAGGGCAAGAGATACATACCAGGAGATCATAGATAAGTTCGGTCAGGTTCGTCCATTTCCAAATATTATGAGGGCAGAGGAGCAGCATATCGCCATGGTGGAAAATCTGTTTAATACTTATGGGCTTCCGATCCCCCCTGATAGAGTGGGTGGTCTGCCTGCACCAGCATCTATTGCTGACTCATGTAGGCTTGGGGTACAGGCAGAGATAGATAATGCAGACTTATATAATGGTTTACTTGCAGGAACAAGAGCTTATGCAGACGTACAAACAGTCTTTAAACGTCTACAATCTGCATCACTCAATCAACATTTACCGGCTTTTCAGCGTTGCGCAAACTGAATATAAAGAGAGTTTTCTATTCTAGTGTAACACTTTTTTAAGTTTCTTTTCGCTCTTCTTCTTTTCTTTCGTGGTCTCTTTCTTTTCATCCAGACCCGTAGCATTTTTAGCTGTATCCTTTGCTGCATCAGCAGGGCCACAGGGGCCGCCAACGCCAATGGTGGCTTTCATTGCCATGTTTTTTCCAGCTTTTTCTGCAGTGCAGTCACGTTCTAAAGCTTTCTTGGGACCTGCTGCTGCAGAAAAACTCCATAATAAAAGTGAAGTGACAGCAACTGTGAAGAAGAGTATTTTTTTCATATCAGAGCATCCTTTTGTCGAGTGGTTTTTTGATGAAATTAATAATTGTTTCATGTGGAGAACTGCGTCGAGGCAACAGTAACCACTTTTGTAAAAGAGATATAGAGAGCGATTCGGAGTCTATGTGTTCTTGGTGTCAAAAGATACATCCGGCATATCACGTTCTGTGGCAAGTTCAAGGCTTAGGTATTCCTGTCTCTCAAAAGCGAATTTTTTGGCAATCAGAGAAGACGGAAACGATTCAACCATGGTATTAAATCTGGAAATGTAACCATTGTAACGGTTCCGTGTTTTCTGAATTTCTTCTTCGATTTCACTAAGGTTGTTTTGTAAATCAAGAAAATTAGCACTGGCCTTGAGGTCAGGATA
>DAOWDZ010000190.1 GCA_030638765.1 Desulfocapsa sp. | reverse complement strand
ATGGCTTTCCTGCATATTGGCGAGACGTAGCTGCTGTCAGTTCAAACTCAGGGTGGTTGCAGAGGATACGTGCAAGTTCCACTCCTGTGTAACCTGAGGCTCCTATAATGGCAACTCGTAACATGGGACCTTCCTAATAATGGACATTTAATAAAAAAAGGGAATAACAGATATCTGTTATTCCCTTTATAAAACTGTCAATTGCAGATGCTTTTTACTCTGTTTGCCAAGTATCCGGCAGACAGGAAGAAAAAGCAGTAAAACGGATTAGCGTTTTGAGAACTGAAACTTGGCGCGAGCGCCCTTCTGACCGTATTTCTTACGCTCTTTCATGCGAGGGTCACGGGTAAGAAGACCTGATTTTTTCAGTGTAGTTCTGTTTTCCTGATCAACCTCAAGGAGTGCGCGAGAAATTCCATGGGTCAAAGCATCAACTTGAGCTGATTTTCCGCCGCCAAGAAGAGTAGCCATAACATCATAGCTCTCAAAGGTATCGGTAACTTTGAAGGGTTTGTCAAGTTTGTGGATTTTGAAGGTTCTACCGAAGTATGCTTCAGGTGTCATTTTGTTAACAACAATCTTTCCGCTACCGGGGGTGAGCCATACTTTTGCAATAGCACTTTTTCTTTTGCCTGTGGCGTAAAAACGATCTTGAGCCATGATCTAATATCTCCGTAATTTCGTTTGTTATATATCTAAGTCGGCAGGCATTTGTGCTGCGTGAGTGTGCTCGGGACCAGCAAATAATTTCAATTTCTTCAGTTGCTGGCGGCCCAATTTGTTTTTTGGAAGCATTCCTCTGACAGCCTTAAACAACAAGTCTGTAGGATGTTTCTCTAAAAGATCTTTAGCATTGATCTCTTTCAGGCTGCCGATGTATCCGGTGTGGTGATAATATTTTTTGTTGTCCCACTTTCTACCAGTGAGACGAATTTTATCAGCATTGGTTACAACTACAAAATCCCCATTGTCAATAAAGGTGGAGAAGCTTGGCTTGTGTTTACCGCGTAACCGAATTGCAATCTCTGATGCCAAACGGCCGAGAATCTTACCTTCGGCATTCACATGGTGCCATTTTGTTTCGATCTCATTGACCGGAGTAAGGTAGGTTTTCATGTTTCTCTGTTGTCCTCTGGGGATGATACAAATAATAATAAAAAAAGGTTCGACTTATGCCGAACCTTTTGAACTTTATAAATGGAGCGGGAAACGAGATTCGAACTCGCGACGTCAACCTTGGCAAGGTTGCACTCTACCACTGAGTTATTCCCGCTCATATTTACGACAAAACGAGATGCAAATTACTCTTGAATGATGTGTCTTGTCAATAGAAAAATCAATCTAATCCGGGGGGAGTTGTAAAAAAAGTCCGGAGTGCAATTTAAAAAGAGATAGTTTTGCATATAGAAAGTATGCTATAATATTATCTTAATTAGAATAATTTGTGTTTTAACCACCAAGTGAGGTCACCTATGGGTGAAGGAAAAAAGCGAAAAGGCTCGATTCAACGGATTACAAAAGAAACTGATATTGATTTGGTGTTAGTCATTGATGGCAGCGGTAAAGCTGACATTGATAGTGGGGTGCCTTTTTTAAACCATATGCTAACCCTTTTTGCCGTCCATGGTTTTTTTGATTTAAAAGTGGTGGCCACCGGGGATACTGAAGTTGATGACCACCATACTGTTGAAGATGTCGGTATCTGTCTTGGACAGGCATTTTCTAAAGCACTTGCAGATAAGGGCGGTATTGCCCGTTACGGTTTAGCTTATCTGCCAATGGATGAAACACTTGTTCGTGTGGTTGTTGACGTATGTAATCGACCCTATGTACATTATGACGCATCTGTTCCCGATCAAAAACTTGGAACCTTTGATACTGCCCTTGCTCCCGAATTCATGAGGGCGTTTGCCCAGCATGCCGGATTAACTCTTCATGTAGATTGTATTCATGGCCAAAATAGTCATCATATAATAGAAGCTGTTTTTAAAGCTCTTGCCAGAGCAATGTCCCAGGCTACCGTCAGACTCGATACCCTTAAGGGAACTTTATCGTCTAAAGGAGTACTTTGAAAGTCCACTGTTTTGAGCTCTCCCACAATACGAAGGGCGCCGCTTTAGAAGTTTTTTTATAAATATTCGAGTAAACAAAGAGGAATCCCGTGAGAAAAACGTTCTCTATTTTGTGTTGTATATCTTTTATGTTGTCCGCCTGCTCTTCATTCTATGAAGATGAAGCGCGAGAGCTTGGTCCTCTGCCCGAAATAAGTTGTGTTGCTGTATTACCAACAGCAGTCCCAGTTACCTATAATGATACTCTTACTGCTGAGGGCAAAAAAAATATCTCAGAGGGTGCTGCGTTCCTTGATACGGTTTTAAATGACGAACTTGGGAATCGGGCTGAGTTTCAGGTGCTTACCCAAAATCAGCTAGATGCCATTATTGGCGATCTTTGGAGTGGAAGAATACAGCAAATAAATGATGTGGGCAGGGCAACCAAATGTGGCGCTGTTCTTGAGGTGAGCCTCAATAAATACCGTGAGCGTGTTGGAACTGCAATGTCAGTAGAAAACCCTGCAGCTGCTTCTTTTTCCTTGGAACTTATCGAAGTTGAGAAAGGTGTGGTTCTCTGGGTGTCCTCTTTTGATGAAACCCAAAAGGCATTGTTTAAGGATATCTTCTCCTTTAGCAAGGCTCAAAAGCGTGGGTTTAAATGGCTCTCCGTTGAAGAGTTAAGTCGTGATGGAATGAGGGGCTGCCTGACCGGCTTTCCCTATTTTCAAAAAGCTGAAATGGAGTAGGATTTCCCCAGGTATTATACATTCCCAATACAATTCATGTAAGCCTCGTTCCTCACTTATGAAAGTAGAGAACGAGGCTTTTTTTATTGAAAGAGTAAGCTATTTACTGGTACAAAAAAATGCTTACAGATCTTTGAATACTTTTTAGTAGTTATGGTAAAAGTTGATGCTGGCACCTCATACAAATAAGCGTATAGGACAAGCAATGTGTGATTACACCATGTTGGAAGACGGTGATCATGTATTGGTCGCTGTTTCAGGTGGGATTGATAGCCTTGTCTTGTTATGGTTGTTGCACTATTGGCAGAAAAAAGCGCCTGTTAGTTATGAATTGCATGCGGTTCATATCGACATGGGAATCTGGTCCCCTGAAATGGAGGAAGAAAATCCCTTACAAGCTTTAGCTGCACAGATGCAGATAATCGGGATTGAGTTGCACACTGAAAAAAGTTTACCCTATAAAGAAGACTTACGAACCTGTTTTACCTGTTCAAAATTAAGACGTAAGCAGCTTTTTGATCTTGCCAGTCGTCTAGAATGTAATAAAATTGCCCTCGGGCATCATAAAGACGATCTTTTGGAGACCCTGTTCCTCAATATGTTCTACAGTGGTAATATATCCACCATGGTACCCAGGCAGGAACTGTTTGAAGGCAGGCTGACTATTGTTCGACCAATGGCTTATATTGAAAAATCAGAGATTACAACAATTGCTGAGAAGGTTGGTTTGAAAGCGGTGAGTAACCTGTGTCCACTGGCTGGTGATACAAGACGGGAAGAGGTTCAGGGTATTTTGGAAAATATCTATTCCCATATTCCGGGTGCCAAGGCATCACTCTTTGCCTCAATGAAAAATGTACGTGAAGGATATATGCTGTGAAAACTGCTTTTGAATGTATGGCCTGTTATCTGCGTCAGACGTTACAGGTTGCCCGGGTATCCACAGATGATCCTCAATTACAGCTTGCCGCCCTGCGAAAAGTGTCAGGATTGATCGCGGAGCTGGATATGGAACGAACGCCACCTGAAAATTCAGTGCCTATATATAAGGCTATTGCAGCAATCACCGCTTGCGATGATCCCTATCTCGAAGCCAAGGAACAGTCTAATAAACAAGCGCTTGGCTTGTTGCCTGAATGTAAGGAAAAGATTGCTGCTGCGAGAGATTCATTGTTGATGGCTGTTCGCTTTGCCATCGGTGGCAATATAATAGATTATGGTGCCATGCGCAGCTTTGATGTGGATGGCGCGATGAAACGATGTCTTCATGCAAGTTTTGTTGTGAATCATTACCAGAGTTTTCAACAAAAACTGCGAGAATTACCGTTAAACGCCAATGTGCTTTATCTGGCTGATAACTCCGGTGAGATCGTGTATGATTCTCTGGTTGTCAGTGAACTGGACAGTATGGGATTTAATGTTACCGTGGTTGTGAAAAGTGGTCCCATTATAAACGATGCCTTGCTTGCAGATGCAAAGGCCTGCGGGCTAGAGCAGATGGCAACTGTGCTTGAAAATGGAACAAGCTGTCCGGGGACACCGCTTGCCAGTTGTTCGCCAGAATTGATAGAGCACTTTAATGGTGCTGATTTGATCATCTCAAAAGGGCAGGGAAATTTTGAAACTTTGTCAGAAGTAAAGGCTGAAATATTTTTTCTTCTCACGGTAAAATGCTCTGTTGTTGGTGCTCATCTTGCTGAAATCAGCAATACTCCACATGAGAATTTGCCCGGTGATGGAGAACTCGTACTCTTTCATTATAATGGTAAAAAAAACGAATGATTAGACGAATAGATACACTTCTCATAGAACAGGAAACCGATATCCAGGTAACGGTTCGCGGTTGGATACGAACTCGACGTGATACCGGTACTTTTTCATTTCTTGAAGTAAATGATGGATCAAGTCTTGCCAATATTCAGGTTATTGCTGATAAGGCGCTTGCAAATTATGATCAGGAAATCACAAAATTAAGTGCAGGCTGCAGCGTAATAGTAACTGGTATGCTAAAAGCATCTCCTGCGAAAGGACAGGATGTGGAACTGCATGCGGAATCTGTTCAGGTACTTGGCTGGGCAGATCCTGAAACCTATCCTTTGCAGAAAAAACGTCATTCTCTTGAGTTTTTACGAACCATCAGTCACCTGCGTCCAAGGACCAATGCTCTTGGCGCGGTGACTCGTGTTCGATCCCGGCTCTCTTTTGCTGTGACACAGTTTTTTCAGGAGAGAGACTTTGTCCAGGTCCATACACCCATTATCACCACAAGTGATTGCGAAGGTGCAGGAGAAATGTTTCAGGTTCAGGCCACAATAGATACTAAAGATAAACCATTTTTTGGTTCCCAGGCCGGACTCACCGTAAGTGGCCAGCTTCAGGCCGAGGTTTACGCCTTGTCTCTTGGACAGGTATATACATTTGGACCCACCTTCAGAGCAGAAAATTCTAATACCAGTCGTCATCTTGCAGAATTCTGGATGCTGGAACCTGAAATGGCTTTTTGTGATCTTGCCTGTAATATGGAACTTGCAACTGATTTACTGAAATATGTATTGCGTGATGTGTTAGAAAACTGTTCCGAAGATCTGGCTCTGTTTAACAAGTTCATTGAAAAAGGTCTGGTGCAAAAGCTTAAAGATGTTGTGGAAAAGGAATTTGTCCACATTACTTACAGTGCAGCGGTTGAAGAACTCAGCAGTGTCGAGAGCTTTGAATATCAGGTGAAATGGGGAATTGACTTACAGTCCGAACATGAACGCTATCTTACTGAGGAAATTTATAAATGTCCCGTGATAGTAACAGATTATCCGTCAAGTATTAAACCATTTTATATGCGGCTCAGTGACGATGGAAAGACGGTTGCCGCCATGGATATTCTGGTTCCTGGTATCGGAGAGATTGTAGGTGGGTCACAGCGTGAAGAACGACTTGAGGTCCTGACGCAGCGTATGGTCGAGGCTGGTATTGATCTGGAAGAGTATGACTGGTATCTTGATCTCAGGCGCTATGGTACTGTTCCCCATGCAGGGTTTGGATTGGGCTTTGAGCGACTTGTTCAGTTTGCAACTGGCATGAGTAATATTCGTGAAGCCATAGCGTTTCCACGAACTCCTGGATTTGCCCCCTGTTAAGTGAAAATAAATGTTAAATAAGAGAAGGAAATAGTTGTGGGAAAAGGTCCTGGCGTACAGAAAATGTTTGATGATATTGCACCAAGTTACGATCTGATGAACCGGGTTATGACCATGGGGCAGGATCAGGGATGGCGTCGTTTTGTGGTGAAAAAAGCAGGAGATCCTGGAACCGGATCAGTTCTTGATCTTGCCACTGGAACGGGGGACATCGCAGCTCTCATGCAGCAACAGCATCCCGAAGGCTATCATCTTGGCGCTGATTTTTCACTCAATATGCTTGCTGAAGCCAAAAAAAGATTTTCTGAGCAATCCATTGACTGGCAGGCTAGTGATGCTAATAATCTTCCCTATAAAAGTAATAGTTTTGAATCTGTAACGTTTGGATATCTCCTGAGAAATGTTGATGACAGTCTCATTGTATTAAAAGAGATATACAGAGTACTCAAACCGGGTGGACGTGTTGTCTGTCTTGACACAACACCACCTGAAAAAAATATTTTGTACCCGTTCATACGCTTTTATTTTAAATTTGGGATCCCTTTACTTGGTCGCTTTATCGCGAGTGATGAAGCTGCGTACAGTTATCTCACAGGATCGACCATGGGCTTTCATAAAGCAGGAGAACTTGCCGATATATTCAAAGAGGCAGGTTTTGTTGATGTTGATTTTAAGAAATTTATGATGGGAACCATCGGAGTTCATTGGGGAAGAAAATAGAATACTATGTTGATACAACCTTTTACAACCAGCAGCCCAGAAGGGGAGAAATGTTTGCAATCTCTTCTTGCAAGGTTTCAGCCTGCGGAAAACAGCTGTCGTGATCTAGTGGCTGATATCATTGCCCAGGTGAAGGAAAGAGGTGATGAAGCAGTCCTTGAATACTCAAGGAAATTTGATGCTCCGGATCTTTCCATAGAAAATATGAAGGTCTCGGCCGAAGAGCTGAAAGAGGCTTACGGACTTGTTGATGACGATTTTCTAACCACTCTCACAAAAGCCATAGACCGTATTCAGGTTTTTCATGAACGGGAAATGGAAGATTCCTGGATGCAGACCCGTGAGAACGGAACCATTGTCGGGCGTATGGTGCGTCCTGTCGATGCTGCAGGATTATATGTACCAGGAGGACAAGGAGGTTCAACCCCCCTTGTTTCATCCGTACTTATGAATGGCATTCCTGCTGGTATTGCAGGGGTGAATCAGCGGGTTATGCTTACTCCGCCAAATAAAGAAGGGAAAGTCAGCCCCCATTTACTTGTGGCAGCACAGGAAATCGGCATTGTTGATATCTTCAAGGCAGGATCAGCCTGGGGAATTGCGGCCCTTGCACACGGTACCGAACAGATCCCGGCCGTTGATGTAATTGTCGGCCCTGGCAATCAGTTTGTAACAGAGGCCAAATCGCAGGTGTCTGGAATGCTGCGTATCGATATGATAGCTGGCCCTTCTGAAGTCTTGATTGTGGCCGATGAAAGTGCCAGGGCTTCCCATGTCGCAGCCGACATGCTGGCACAGGCAGAGCATGACCCCATGGCTCTTGCCATTGTTGTGACCACAGAAGAGGAACTTGCAAATGATGTTCTTGCGGAGCTTGATCGACAGCTTAAAGCATTGAGTCGTGCTGAGATTGCCACTACATCACTCACTGATCGAGGTGTGATCCTCATCGCAACGGATATGGATGAGGCAATCAACATTGCCAATGATATAGCAATCGAGCATCTCGAATTAATGGTCACCGATCCCTGGGGGATTCTGCCGCAGATTCGTCATGCCGGAGCTATATTTCTCGGACATCATACACCGGAAGCAGCAGGGGATTATATTGCAGGTCCAAATCATGTACTTCCCACCATGGGGACAGCAAGATTCTCGTCAGCACTGGGCGTTGAGACATTTTTAAAGAAAAGTTCCATTATCAGCTATTCGGAACAGGCTTTGAAAGAAGATGGCGATCATATTCGTCTGCTGGCAGGGCTTGAAGGTTTGACCGCCCACGCAGCGTCGGTTACTGAACGCCTTAAGGACAGGTAGAGTTTGCAAAGTTTTGACTTTAAAGAGAGCCTGCGTGATGGCTGTCAGTCTCTTGGTTTGATAGGTATTGATGATGCAGCCCTTGAAAGACTCCTGGTGTATTTTAAGGAGTTAAAGCGCTGGAGCAGAAAAATTAATCTCATTGCAAAGAGGGCAACGGATGAGGAAATCCTTGAAAAGCATTTTCTTGATTCTTTAACCCTTTTGCCATTGCTCGATGGTGAAAACCCACATCTTTTGGATATTGGTACGGGGGCTGGCTTTCCAGGGCTTGTCTGCAAGGCCGCTAAACTTGAACTACAACTCACTCTAGTTGAGCCGCGACAAAAACGAGTCGCCTTCCTCTCCCATATTAGCAGAACCTTGAAACTTGAAGATATTTCAATTCTTGATTGTCGGGTTGAGGATGAAGTCATGTTGCCTGCAAATGGAGATTTTACTCATGTCACCAGCAGGGCGGTGAGTGAAGTGAAGGTGATATTGGCCATGAGTAGCCGATTTATTGCCACGGGAGTGCAGGTGATCTGTATGAAAGGGCCGAAATGGAAAGAAGAACTTGCCGCCTGGCAGGAGTCTGATTCACCCCTTGAGTTTCTATTGAAATCTCAAGCTCAGTATGTTCTGCCGCTTTCTCAGGCGAACCGTAATCTTCTTGTGTTCGTCCCTAAATAGGCTGCAAGCTGTCACTCATTTGTATGTGATTATCTTTAAACATTCCCGCACAGTGCTGTAATCCAGAGGTGGCCTCCAACCTGTGATCTTTGCTGATGTTGCTGCCTGTGAGTCTGCTGGTATTTCCTGTAGCGCGGTTGCAATCTTGGACGAAAGAGCAGAAGAGGTGTGTATCAATGCTGCCATGGGCCATTCCGGGTAAAGTCGGGTGCTGCGAACAAAGGGAAATGAATCTCTTTTGGCGTTGATGATGTGAAATTCATCCATACTGATTTTCCCCTCATCCTGCATTCTTTCCAGCGTGTCAGTTCTTACTGTTCCCACATCTGCTTTTCCGCTCTGTACTGCTCGAACTACAAGGTCGTGGGTGCCAGCTTCCAGAAAAGCAGCTGTGTCCTGCTTGGGGTCGATGCCGTTGTCAAGCAGGAGTCTCCATGCCATCTGTCCACCGCCAAAGGATGAAAACTTGACAGTCATAAAACGTTTTTTGTGGATATCCTGTAATTCCCTGACGTTGCTATTTTTCTTACTGAAGATAACTCCACCAAATTGACTCCTGGATTTATGACCAAGATCATTTATCATAGTGGCTATGGCTCGAGCATCGTATTTTTTTTTCATCTCAACAAAAAGAGATGAATTTGCCAGGAGAAAGTCTATGCGTCCGGTCTTAACCATGGTTTCGATTAAGGTGAATTTTATCGGTATTATTATAACCTCTTCCTGAAGAACTCCTGTAAGATATCTCCCAGTCTGCTGCCATTGATTCATGGCACGGGCAGCCCCACGTTTAGCGAGTACTCCTATTTTTATTTCTGCGTTGGACTCCTCAACGGAACCATGAATACATACGCCAGTCAGGAGGCAAATGAGAGCTACTTTAAGTAAGGTTTTCATCTCTGTTTCCCCATATCCAGGGATTTACGAACAGTTGTTGTGAGCCCGAGAATGTCCACAGGTTTAGCCAGGTAGTTGGTGAATGTCGGCCCGTTCAGCATTTCTTCAATGCTGGTATAACTCAATCCTGTGCAGAGTATTATGGGTGTATTGGGACGTATGGCAATAATCTGTTCTGCAAGCTGTTGACCTGTGAGTTTGGGCATGGTCATATCCGTGATAACCAAATCAAATTTGTCAGGTGACTCCTGGAATGTTTTCATCGCCTGTTCACTGTCAGTGAATTGCGTTATTGTATACCCGACACTCTCCAGGATTTGTTGTTCAAGATTTGCAATGGATTGTTCATCGTCAACCACAAGGATATGCTCGTTTCCTTTCGGAAAACTGTGCTTGTCCCCTGTTTTTATACCGCCTGTATCTGAAGAAAGGTCCAGCGAGATTGACGGCAGGTACATGGTAAAAGTGGTTCCCTGATCTGGTTCACTGTAGACATTGATTTCGCCACCATATTTTTTAATGATTCCGTGAACCACGGATAATCCCATGCCTGTACCCTTTCCCTCTTTTTTTGTTGTGAAGAAGGGCTCGAAAATTCTCTCTTTTACATCTGCAGACATACCGGATCCTGTGTCACTTATCTTGAGTCTCAGATAGTTACCCGGAGCAAGGTTGCTTTTTAATTTGACTGCCAGTTCATCCATGGTGATCTGGTTCAGCGAGATCTCTAGAGTTCCCCCTGATGTCTCCATGGCATGGTAAGCATTGGTGCAGAGATTCATAATGATCTGATGAATCTGGGTGGGGTCGGCAACGATATTTCCACAATTTTTATCAATACTCAATTTGAATTCGATGGTGGTAGGAATGGAGGCCCGTAGGAGTTTCATTGACTCTTTTATAATGGGCTGGATTTGTATTACATCCATTTTGTGCTCACGTTCCCGGCTGAAGGTGAGGATTTGTTTCACCAGTTGTCGGGCAAGTCCTGAAGAGTGCAGGACTCGATCAATATAAGAGGCTGTCTGGCTCTTGGGTTCCGCATCGAGCTTAATGAGCTGTGCATAGCCGATTATGGGAGTGAGGATGTTGTTGAAGTCATGGGCTATCCCGCCTGCAAGTGTTCCTATGGCTTCCATTTTCTGGGATTGTCGATATTGAGCCTCAAGTTTTATCTGGGTTGTTATGTCCCTTGCGATATGAGCAATTCCGACCCAGCCCAGCTTTTCATCATAAATGGGAAAGGCAGAAATGTGGAAGGTTTTCCCCAGGTTTAGATGTTGTATGTCGCCGTGATGTCGCTGGTGGTCGCTGGCACATTGCACAGTTGGACAATCTTCACAGGTCTTTGTGTTCCCTCTGAATATCTCATAGCAGTGCATTCCGATAAGTTCTTCCGGATCTTTGCCCAGCAATTTACCAGTGGCATCATTGGCTTGAAGGACACGCATGTCGTTATCCAGGATGGTAACCACGTCGTCGACACTGTTAAAGAGTCTTTCCCAGTCTTTACGGCTCCTCAGGGTGTCCTCTTCCGCCTGTTTTCGGGCAAGCATCATGGTGTTGAAGGAATCAGTCAGGAGTCCGATTTCGTCGGATCCTGCAGAAGTGACGGCTTCATTATAATTTCCCAGAGTAATCCGATCTGCCCCTTCAATAAGGCGATAGATTGGTTGCAGTATGTCTTTCCAGAAGAAAAGATAAATTCCCACGGCAAGAAACAGGGAAACTACTGCATTTACCACAAGAAGGATGGTCAGGAAGTTTTTAGTCTTCTGTTTACTGATATTTGTGGATAATCCAACGACTACTCGTCCCAGATAATTGTCACCAAAGAGGATGGGGGTAGAAATGTCAATATGCTTTAGAGCTTTGTCGCGCAGGCTTGTAACTATCTTCAGGCGATCAGGCATAGTTGCATCAGATGCATTTGGGTTTTGGCTTTTCAGGCAGGGAGGTGCTACCCTGGCAGCAACATACACTTCGTTAAATGCTATGATCGCTGTGTAGTGGATCTCTTTTAAGCGCATTGCTTCCTGCAGGGTAGCATCAAGTGCAACAAAATCATACTTAAGGAGATGTGGAGATACGGAAGATGCAATGTAACTGCCAATGACTCCGGCTTGATCCCGTAGATCCTGCACATGGTTTTTTCCCGCCACGTTGTAGATAAATAACAGGCTGAAAAAATTTACGATAATCAGGATAAGGAAAATATGAAGAGAAAAGCGGGCGCCAAGAGAATGGTGGATGGCCAAACGATTATTGTTGCTGTTTTGCCATCTTTTCATTAAAATTGTTGTCCTTTTATTTCTTTTGCGATCGTTCGTAATACGTCGAAAGCATGATCTTTTGCTGGGATGATATCGTCAAGAAAGGCTTTGCTGAGGGCTTTTTGACCCTCTGGGTATTGATTCAATCCTGTTATTACCTTATGTATCTCCAGACGAAGCTCAGGGGATATGTCTTTCGATATGGCCCAGGGAAGTTGAGGTAATTGCTGACTGGTTGCCAGAAACTTGAGTTGTGAAGTGTCGCTGTAATTCTTTGTTGCTCTAAGTTTCAAAGTGACGTCAGCCGCTCCTGCTGCATCAGCCATTTGGAAATAGGTTGCCAGGACGGCATTGGATGGTGTAACTGCAAAAATCTCCTGATAGTCTCCGGCTTTAAGGCCAGCCTGTCGCAGAAGGTGGGTGATAACAATGTAACCCTGCACGGCATTGGGATCACCGCCAAACATAATTGTTTTCCCTTTAAGGTCAGTGATGGAATCTAAGCCGGAATCTTTTCTCACTATGATTGCTCCGGCAATGGATGTTTTACCAAATTCGACATTGGTGGCCATCAGCTCAAAATTGTAATCTCTTTTTGCTGCCAGATAGTGGTATTGATTGCAATGGATGATGTCAAAGGCACCTGTTGATAACTTATGCCAGAATTCTTCAAAAGTAGTACTTATGTCAAGGGCTATCGTTTGTCCGATTTTAGAACTGAGCAGCTCCGTTAAAGGGATGAAGGCCTCATATGTTTTCTCGGGGTTCCGCCTGGGGAATACGCCCATTGTTAATACTGACTCGTCTGCCATTGCAGAAGAGAAAGAAAATAACATAAGGAAAAGGATGAGAAGTTTTTGCAACGTTAATTCTCCAAATTTAAGTCTTTTCTGGTAAAGGTACTCAATCTCAGTATCTTGTTGAAAATAAAAACCTTACCTTACTTTATCAGAGCATACGTAGAAGAGTCAAATAATGAACACTCTTTTTTTAACACTGGTCAAATGACAATGTATTTGCTAAAAATAATGGATTGAAAAATATTTTCCTTTTAAAAAATACAGGTTGAAACCTGTATGTAATCAATACGGTGATTTAATGAAAAAAATAGCAATTCTTGCAGGTGATGGTATTGGTCCGGAAGTAATGGCAGAGGCCATAAAAGTTCTTGATGCAGCTCAAAAAAAGTTTAATTTTGAGTTGAGCTATGAAGATGCTGATGTCGGTGGTATTGCCATTGATAATCATGGTGAAGCCCTTCCTGCTTCTACTTTGACACTCTGTGAAAACAGTGATGCCATTCTTTTTGGCTCAGTTGGTGGCCCTAAATGGGAAAATCTTCCTCCCGAACAGCAACCGGAACGTGCTGCATTGTTACCTCTTAGAAAACATTTTGATCTGTTTTGTAATCTTCGTCCTGCTCGCGTATTTAAATCTCTCACTGCCGCATGTCCACTGCGT
>DAOWDZ010000214.1 GCA_030638765.1 Desulfocapsa sp. | reverse complement strand
ATGATGCCTGAGATGGATGGCTATGAAGTCCTTAAACGATTGAAGTCAATGCATGAGACTGCCGACATCCCCATAATATTTGTCACCGAACTAGATGAAGAAAAGGATGAAACCCGTGGCTTTTTACTTGGCGCTGTTGACTATATAATAAAGCCTGTAAACCCTGTGATTGTGAAGGCGAGAGTGCAGACACACATTGCACTGTGTATGGCGCAACGTGAGTTACAGCATCATCGGGATGAACTTGAAGAATTGGTTCTCGCGCGAACACGGGAGCTGCGGGATAGTCATATTCAAATCACCACAAGACTTGTTCAGGCGGCGGAGTATCATGACCATCAAACCAGTCGACATGTTACCAGGATGGCTCATTATTGTGTGATTCTGGGGCGTGCGCATGGAATGAATGGTGAGGAGCTAACGCTGTTTTTTCATGCCAGTGCAATGCATGACATTGGCAAATTGGGGATAAGTGATACCATTTTGCATAAAAAAGAAAAACTTACCCGTGATGAATTTAATGAAATGAAAAGGCACACTCTTATCGGGGCGGATCTATTGTTTGATCGTGATAACAAGCTTATGAATATGGCTCACGTCATTGCACTCACGCACCATGAAAAGTGGGATGGAACTGGGTTTCCAATGGGGTTGAAGGGGAAGGATATCCCGTTTGCAGGTCGTATAGCAGCCGTGTGTGACGTGTTTGATGCCCTTTGCTCAGAGCGCCCATACAAAAAGGCCTGGCCGCTTAACGAGGCAAGAAGAGAAATTGAAGAACAGAAGGGTGTTCATTTTGATCCCTATGTTGTTGAACTGTTTGTTGAGAATTACGATAAAATAAAAGATGTGTACAGCAGGGTGACGTAGCGTTTATAACGTCTCAAGGTAGCCCTCTGTATTGATGGTGCTGATCTGTTCATTCAAAGTCCAGAAATCATAGATAATACCAATAAAAAACAATCCGCCAGTCAGTAGATAGAGGATCCCTGTAATCCATTTTCCCTGATAAAACCTGTGAATACCAAATAGTCCCAGAAACGTCAGCAGGATCCAGGCGATGTCATAATCAATACGTCCCTGATGGAATTTTGTGGATGCATCTCTGTTCATTCCCGGGATAAGAAAAAGATCAACAATCCATCCCACAAATAAGAGACCTAAGGTACAGAAATAGAGAGTACCTGAAATTGGTTTGCCGTAATAAAAGCGGTGAGCACCTATAAAACCGAAAATCCACAGGATGTATCCTATGATGGGTGTGTGTGATTCTTCAGTATGGTTTTGTCTCTGTTCTCTTTTCATTTTCTTCAAGATAGGTGGCGTATTATTTGTTTTCAGAAAGTGATTTTTTCATCTGCTGGACGCGTTGCCACGCCTCATGAATGTGTCTTTCTGGAATTCTTTCCTCTTTAACTGCCTGACTAACGGCGGGAATGACTCTTTTTAAGAGATCAGGGTCATATTCAAGGTTATTTCCTATTATAATCATATCAACGCCAGCAGCAAGGGCCAGGCAGACAGATTCTTCAAGGCCATATTTATCTGTTATGGCCTTCATCTGAAGATCATCAGTTATGATTACTCCTTGAAATTCAAGTTCTGTTCGTAGCAGGTCCTTGGCAATAACTCTTGAGAGACTGGTTGGGTGTAGAGTATCAAAGCCGCTGTGGAACAGATGGCCCAGCATTACACTGTCAATAGTTGCGTTGCTTTTCTGATTGATAAGTTTTTTAAAAGGGATGAGCTCTGTGTCCTGCCAGCTTGTACTGATATCAGTAAACCCAAGGTGTGAGTCGGTTTGTGAACTGCCATGCCCGGGGAAATGCTTCAGGCAACAGAGTATATTGTGATTTGTATGTTCTTGTATCCAGATGTTGGCATGACGGATAACGGTATCAGAGTCAGCGGAAAAACTCCGTTTGATTTTCCCGATTACCGGATTGTCCGGATAGGTGTTCAAATCAACCACCGGGGCAAGATTGTAATTTATTCCAAGTTTCTTCAGCATTTGCGCCGTGCACCCTGCATGGATAGCAGTGAGTGTTAAATCATTTCTAATCCCCAACTCCCACGCGCTTAAAGTTTCAGGGAATCCAGCTGATGATTTTAGTCTTTTGACCATGCCACCTTCCTGATCAACTGCGATGAGAAGTGGTTTCTCGGAACAGGCTTGCAGGGAGGAGTTTAGTTCTTTTACCTGCGTCGGGCTGAGTATATTGTTCTGACTTTTATTTCTGGCAAGCAGTTTGTCAAATAATATAACACCGCCAAGATTTCGTTTGGTGATGTCAGCGACTATAGGAGAGTGCTGGTCAACTGTTGAGCCGTTGAAGCCAAGAATGAACAGCTGTCCGATGATTTTTTCGAGTGTCATGTTTTTTGTTCAACCTCTGTTGGTGGTGAAAAGACTGTTTTGAAGTGTAGCATCGAGGTTTGAAAAAAGACAGTCTAAAGAGATCAATGCTGGGGCCTTGTGAAGGGTATCAAAACGGCATGTGTCATTTAATTGACACGCTTTTTGTGGTTTTTTGGGCCGCTGTTATTTGACGAAAAAGCGATGTCAAAATTTTGAACCAAAAATTATAAAGGATGTCGGTGTCTGTAAGAAATTGAAAATACAACAATAAATAAAAGTGTAATCTGGTGGAGGAATGTTTTGTTTGGTTGGCATAGCAATTGCTAAATGGAAAAGTAAGAAAGTTACTTAAGGAATCCATCGTATCAACCGATATGTTAGATAACTTAAAGAAACTATTATGAGGAAAATATAAATGAGTCTCCCAACATCTTTATCGCACACATCTTCAGTCGAACAAGACATCAATGGAATAGATCAGGTTAGAGTTGAACTTGATCATTTCAGACGACAGACTGAACGTCTTGATCTGATGAATAAGCTGCATGGTCGTATGGCCGGTGTGCTCGATGTTTCAGGAATGATAGAAGCATTTTCAATTTGGTTGATGCCTCAAGTAGAGCATGAACTGGTTGGATATAAAAATCAGGTTCGTTCCAAAAAACATCTGTTCTGTTCTGGGCATGGCCCCAAGCGCCGTTCGATTATTGCATTTGCTGAAGAAGTTTTAAGTAATAGCGATCAGGAAGCCAAAGCCTATACCAGTGAAGAAGGACATTATGGTCATAAATGGGTTATTGAAACCGCAGATGACGCAGGTATCCTTATTATATTAAAAGATGAAAAGTCATTATCCGATTTTGAAGTCAGCCTTATTAATGAATCCCTGGTTATTCTTGCAGAATCTCTTCGACGCGGACTTGAATACGAGGAACTCTTTGAAAGTGCAAGAAAAGATGCCCTTACCGGTCTTGCAAACAGGCGGGTCTTTGATGAACGAATTCAGGACATTATGAGAGGAGCCAAGCGCTACAATCGTCCGTTGACCATGGCATCGCTTGACCTTGATCATTTTAAACAGATCAACGATAATCTCGGACATCAGGAAGGTGATGTCGTACTAAAAAAAGTTGCAGATGTCTTCACCGAAGCAATTCGTTCAACTGATATGCTTGTACGGTTCGGTGGTGATGAGTTTATCCTTATTATGGATGATACCGATGAAAAAAATGGTCGAATCCTTGCCGAGCGTCTCTGTCAGGCCGTTGATGAATTAGAAATCTGGGCAACTTCAGAGAGTAAACTTGGTGTTTCCATCGGTATGGCACAATGGAATAGCAAGGAAGAACTTGATGATTGGATGCAACGAACCGAT
>DAOWDZ010000138.1 GCA_030638765.1 Desulfocapsa sp. | reverse complement strand
TCTTTGCCAATTGCCTGCACTTTGCGCAGGGCATCATTTGTGGCTGCTGTGATAAGATCTTGAAGCATTTCTTTCTCATCGGTTGAGATGATACTATTCTCAATTTCTATGGAAAGTATTTCGTTTTTCCCATTGGCTGTCACTGTGACCATTCCACCGCCTGCTGTTCCGGTGGCAGTTGTGTTTTTTAACTCTTCCTGGATGGTGGCCATCTTCTGTTGCATTTGCTGGGCCTGCTGCATTATATTGTTCATGTCCATTTTAGTTTCCTCATGGTGCTGTGATCTGGGAGTGTAGTTTTCTGCTTGTCTCGTTGTGGTACAAAAGGTAACGCATTATATGCTAAGTTCAGCTATTCGGATTGGCAAGTATTATCTGCTTCGAGGCCCAACACGAATATCACCAATCTGACCGTTGAATATTTCAGTAGCCATGGTCACCAGTGGATCATTGGCAAGTTTTTGTCGAAGTTTGTGTGGGCTTTCAGTTGTCTCAGAATCTTTTTCATCGGTCTCTTCTGGTGTGATAAAGCGAAGTTTTAAATCTTTTTGGAAGAAATCGAGGATGAATTCTGTCAAAAGTTTAATGTTATCTTTTTGACGAAGCAGGGTGCAGTTGGCCTGGTCAGCAAAGCGTAGATGTAATTCACCATCCACTTCTTTAACCCTTTCTGTTCGTTGCAGATCTTGAGCCATCCAGACCTTTCTATCCTTAACATGTTCTATGAATCCGGGCCAGTCACGACGCACATCGCGTTGGTGGGGGTGATGTGTCGGCTTTTCTTTACTACCAGCTGCGCCTTTTCTCACTTCCTGAGGAATAGGAGGCTGTTCAGAAGGAAGCGGTGGTTCAATGTGTTGTGGAACAGGGGCTGGTTGTTCTGGCTTTGGCGTTGGGTTTGGTGTCGGTTTAGGAGGGGTGATGGTCTCAATTACTTTTTCAGGAAGTTTTTTTTTCACCACTGCTTCAGTAACTACTTTTTTGGGGAGAGGAGTTCCTTTAAGCAGGGAATCGAGTTTTCCGAGAATTTCAGTTACCGGGACAACATCATCCGATTGAATTATTTGTAAAAATGTACTTTCAAGAGCAAGTCTTGGCTGAGAGGAATATCTCATTTCTTCCACTCCACGCATGAGCAGGTTGAGCTTCATGTGGATACTGTTATGACTATGTTTTATAGCAAGTTCAGTGAATTCTTTGAGTTCCTGCGATGGGATATCGATTAGCTCCTGGCAGCCATCAATCTTACAGAGAATAAGTGCTCGAAAGGTGTTTAAAAGATCACTGGTGAAGCGTTTTAGATCCACTCCAAATGTAAATGCTTCTTCAAGGGCCTGTAATGCTGTCCCGGGATCCCTGTTGAGTAATGCCTTGCTGATCCCAAGGATTATATCTCGGGAGACCAGACCCAGAACTTCAATAACATCTTCGACTGTTATTGTGGCTTCACCGTAGGAGAATACCTGATCCAACAGGCTGAGACCGTCTCGAACAGAGCCTTCGGATTCACGGACGATCAGGCTTAAAGCAGCAGGCTCGATTGTTATACCTTCCGCTAATGATAATTTCTGAAAATGATTCGTAAGGTCTTCAGATGAAACCCTTTTTAATTCATAGCGTTGACAACGTGAAAGAATGGTGATGGGTATTTTGTGTAATTCCGTAGTGGCAAACATGAAAAACACATGGTCAGGCGGCTCTTCTAAAGTTTTTAACAGGGCATTGAATGCCTCGGTTGTGAGCATATGGACTTCATCAATAATTATGACTTTAAACCTTGATGAAGTAGGAAGGAAACGAATTTTTTCTTTTAGTTCACGGATTTCCTGAATGCCACGATTGGAAGCACCATCAATTTCGTAGAGGTCAAGGGACGATCCAGAGGTTATTTCTTTGCATGACTGGCATTTATTGCATGGATTACCATCTGTTTTCTGTTCACAGTTAATCGCTTTTGCCATGATACGGGCAAGAGTGGTCTTACCAACTCCACGGACACCTGAAAATAGAATAGCATGGGCAATTCTGTCCCTGACAATGCTGTTCATCAAAGTTTTTACAACTGGGATTTGCCCCACAACCTGATTGAAATCCTGGGGGCGCGATTTTCTGGCAAGAACCAAATAGGACATAGAGAAGACCTACCTGCTGAAGGAGTGATATATAATCGGGAATTCAGATGAAGTAGTTATAAACACCTGAGTGCGACAGTTTAACAGGGGCATTAGTAAATTGAGCTCCACTAGCCATAGTTGCGACGATAAAGGGAACTTGATAAAAAAATGTGATGTTAAAAAAAGATGATAGCCGGGCACCCTGTAGCACATCAAGGGGTTCAGTACCGTTGCTTCCTTCCGGACCTGGCGGAGTTCCTGATCCTTAATTGTACAGGACCCGACTATCAAAACGAAAATTTAGATTGGTTTTGGAGGGGGTAGGGGTGGAAAATCAGCCTCTAATGAAAATACTGATCATATGTCACCAGGTGACCCTTCCAGAAAAGCATTTATACACAACCCGAATGATGCCGTCAAGACTATTTCAGGTTGTAAAAAAGGTATTTTCTGATTTTTTTTTGTCCTCTTTTTTGCTCAGAAAAATTATCCTAGCAAAAAAAGAAAGGCCACGTAAATTTATAGCATTACGTGGCCTCTCCAAAACTGGCGGAGGAGGTGAGATTCGAACTCACGGTACTTGCGTACACACGCTTTCCAAGCGTGCGCCTTAAGCCTCTCGGCCACCCCTCCATCAACAAAAAAGCAAGGTGTTTTTCAATTCACGATCTTTTTATCCTGAGAAAACAAATAACGCAATCAAAAACTCGAGAATAGTATCAAAAAAGAATTAAATGGAATGATGCTTGTTTTTACGGCGTCGTTCTTTGAAGAAATTTTTAAGAAGGGCAGCACATTCAGTTTGACAAATTCCACTTGTAATTTCAATATGGTGATTAAGAAGTTTGTCATTTCCTATGGAATAACGTGAACACGCAGCGCCTGTTTTGGGGTCATATGCCCCGAATACCACTCTTTGGACTCTGGCATGAATAATTGCCCCCATACACATAATACAGGGCTCCAGTGTTACATAGAGGGTGGTGCCGGGAAGTCTATAGTTTTTACATCTTGCTGCTGCATCACGTAGTGCAATGATTTCAGCATGAGCTGTCGGATCATTCATATAAATCGGGCAGTTTTCCCCTTCACCTATGATTTCTCCATCGAGAACAATGATTGTACCGACAGGAATTTCACCTTTTTTAGAAGCTGAACCTGCTAAAGAAATAGCCTGTTTCATAAAGTGTGTGTCAGATATATGTTGATCCATTTTTCTTTAAAACTGAGTGAAGGTTTGCCTGTATGCTAAAAGTTGATTTTTCATTTGCAATGAGACTTTTTTTCACATATGATTTCTATATCAGGTTACAAATATGAAATCATTATGTGGTATAACATAGAGAGGTAGTATGTATTCTATTTTAGCGTATGCAATTCCAGAAGAAAGCCATCAAAATGTTCATGCTGCTCTGGATACCAGCTCGACAATAACATTTTGTACTGGTAAGGAGAAGCTTCTAGGAGAACTGAAAGAAAATACATATGATCTTATCTTTCTTTTTTTAAACGATAGCCACGCAGAATTACCTCTTTTGGAAACTGTTAGCCAAAGTGTCTCCAATACTCCCATTATTCTCATAGGTCAGGATGAAAAGCCAGAAGTTGTTGTTGAAGCACTGAAGGGTGGAGCATTTGATTATCTGGTACATCCAGTATCGGTTGCACGTTTTGAGATCGCCACTGGTAAGGCGTTTGAAAATAAAGCACTTCGAAATGAAATAGCCTATCTTCGCCACAAACAGGATATTGTGTATCATTTTGATGATGTGATCGCGTTGAGTCCTAGCATGATACGGGTATTGAAGAGTCTTGAAAGATTTGCCAGGACTGATTCCACGATTCTTATTACAGGTGCAACAGGAACGGGGAAAAGTTTTCTTTCTGGAACTGTTCATTATAACAGTCCTCGAAGCGAGAAACCTTTTATCAAGATCAACTGTGCCAATATCCCTGAAGATCTTCTCGAATCTGAATTGTTTGGTCATGAGAAAGGTGCCTTTACCAGTGCTGAAAAACTTCGTGTAGGTCGTTTTGAACAGGCCAGCGGAGGTACACTTTTCCTCGATGAAATTGGTGAGATTAGCCTCGGACTCCAGACTAAATTACTTCGTGTACTGGAAGAAAAATGTTTTGAACGGGTTGGTGGTAATAAAACAATTTATGCTGATGTACGTGTGATTGCAGCAACCAATAAGGACCTTCCAGAACAGATTCGCAGTGGAAAGTTCAGGGAAGATCTCTATTATAGGATTAACGTTTTGCCTATTCGTCTTCCTGCCTTGCGCGAAAGGCGCCAGTGTTTGTTACCCCTTGCGCAGTATTTTCTGAATAAATATGCGGGATCACTTGGAAGTGATGTTCGCGGCTTTACAGATAGTGCTCTTGATAAAATAAAGCAATATAGCTGGCCTGGAAATATACGACAGCTTGCGAATACCATCGAACGAGCGGTGATTTTAGAAGATGATGAGCTAATTGATACGTATAACCTTTCTTTACCAGTGGAAAAGGGAGAACCTGTAAGGGGGGGAAGCGGTACAACTATAGTACCGGGTAGTTCTCTTGCTGAACAGGAGAGGCAGATGATTCTAGACGCCCTTGAAGAATGTCTCTGGATTCAGAAAAATGCTGCCATAAAACTTGGGGTAAGTCCAAGAGCGCTTAATTATAAGGTTAAAAAGTTTGGTATTACTCACCCCAATTGGCGTAAACACAGGTCGGTGTAGATGCTCTTGTTCAGCGAAGTCCCGCAATAAATGGCCCTACAGCATCAGCACCCTCAGCTTCAACCAGTTTAATGGTACGAGAGCCGATAACTGCCATATCGGCTTTTCCCTTTAATGCTTCAATATCTTCTTTACTCTGGATTCCAAATCCCACAGCAAGGGGGAGCTCTGTTGCTGTCCGACACCTGGCAAGGTATCCATCAAAATCTTTGTCAAACTCTGATTTCTTTCCTGTGACTCCGCGTCGTGCGACACAATAGATAAAACCGCGGCCATAATCTGCAAGTTCCTTCATGCGTGAATCTGTTGATGTTGGCGCATAAATGAGAATTGGGGAAAGTTCATACTTGTCTGCCGCTGCCAGAAACGATTTTCCCATTTCTGGAGGAAGATCTGGAACGATAAAACCTTTTATGCCACTTTCAGATGCTCTTTTCATAAAGGCTTCTTCACCATATTTGAAAATAATGTTGTAATAGGTCATAAAGAGAAAGGGGATGTCATGGGTTTTGACCATTTCAGCACCAAATTTAAAACAGTCCTCAACCGTAGTACCTGCAGCAAGTGAATCCTGATTGGCTTTCAAAATAACTGGCCCATCAGCCATTGGTTCTGAAAAAGGAATTTGCATCTCAATACAATCAACTCCATTGGCAACCATCTGCCGGATGACTTCACGGTTTACATCAAGTGTAGGGTAGCCAAGCACAATATGAGTCATAAGAAGTATATCTTTTTCTTTTAATGTATCGCGTAATTGCTGTTCTAACTGCATATCAAATCCTGTATCGGGTGTGTTTTTATGTTCTTTGCTAATATGTCTGATTATTCGGTGCTGTATTCTCTACCACGATCAATGATAAACTTTTTCCATGATGGGTCTTTAAAAGCATGAGCAATTGTAAAGATATCTTTGTCACCACGGCCTGATTGATTGATAATAATGGCGTCATCTTTTGAGAGTTTTCCTACTTCTCTGAATGCTCCTGCGAATGCGTGGGATGATTCGAGAGCGGGTATGATTCCCTCAAGTTTCATTGTAAGATCAAGAGACTGCATTACTTCATCATCCGTTGCTGATTCAAAACGAACCTTTTTGTTTTCCCACAGATCACTCAGGATAGGGGATACGCCGACATAGTCTAGCCCTGCTGCCACTGAATGGGTGTGTTTCATTTGACCGTCTTCATTTTGAAGAAACATGGTTTTATAGCCTTGAGCAACACCAGGTGTAGCATCTGGGCTTGAAAGACGTATGGCATGGGCACCGCTGTCAGCACCGAGGCCTCCAGCTTCCACACCAACGAGCTCCAAGTCAGGTTCATCGAGAAAGCGTTTGAAAATACCCATGGCATTGGAGCCTCCGCCAACACAGGCATATATTTTTGCAGGCATTTTTCCATGGTACTTTACGATTTGATCAGCTGCTTCGATACCAATTATGGATTGAAACCAGGTAACCATTTCAGGGAATGGGGCAGGGCCGCATGCAGTACCAAAAACATAGTGGGTATCCTCAACATTGGTAACCCAGTCTCGAAAGGCTTCGTTTATGGCATCTTTTAGAGTTCGAGAGCCATCCTTCACAGTAACAACGGTTGCGCCCATTTTTTCCATCCAGAAAACATTAGGACGTTGACGGAGGACATCTTCCTCACCCATATAGATAGTGCAGTCGAGTCCGAATTTTGCTGCCATTGTGGCCGTTGCCATACCATGCTGACCTGCACCGGTTTCAGCAATAACCCGCTTTTTCCCCATGCGTTTGACAAGTAGGCCCTGACCCATAACATTATTTGCCTTGTGGGCACCGGTATGATTAAGGTCTTCTCGTTTAATATAAATTTGTGCTCCCCCGAAATGATGAGTGAGGTTCTCAGCATAGGTTAGTGGGGTTGGGCGACATGAATATGTAGACATCAGTGTTAGGTATTCTTGCCAGAAATCCGGGTCTTTGCGACATTTTTCGTATTCAATTTTAAGCTCTTGAAATGTTTGATGCAGCACTTCAGGGATATAGGCTCCCCCCCAGTTTCCAAAAAATCCATTCGAATCCATTACATTAACTCCGATAAAGAAAAGTCTAATCTTATTATGTTTTGATGCCGATATAAATAGTGTTAGGCAATTTTAGTATCTATTATTAAAAAAATAAATCAGGGAGTGATTATGAGTATGCAAAGCAGAGTAACTCGTCAACCAACAATTCAATCGGAAAAAATTATTACATTTCCCAAGGGTATTCCCGGTTTCGAAGAATACACTACTTTTAAGATTTTTCACAAGGATGATGGTAAAGTTTCTGCATATTGGCTGGAATCCTGTGAGGCTCCTTCTGTTACGTTTACATTGGTAGACCCTACGGCTTTTGATTTAAATTATGATATATTTCTTGACGATCTGGAACAAATAACTTTAAAAGCAGAAAATCCTCTGGATATCGGAGTGTTTCTGATGCTTAAGAAAAAAGAGGACAATAATGGTACTTTGATTGATGCCAATATTGCGGGCCCACTCATTATAAATGTTCAGGAGCAATTAGGAATCCAGAAAGTTTTAAGACCTCAGTGGAGTGATCTGGAGCATTAATAAATTTTGTCAGCGTATATTTTGCAGCTGTTGTCTACATACAGCTGCAAAATCTTCAGGGTAATGGCCATTAATATAGCGGAGCTGTGCTTCGCTGAAGGCTCCTGGAGATTGTGGTAGTTTGGGGAGGAGGCTGTAGAGAAGGTGTTGCCCCGTTTCCCCTGTTTTGCCTATTCGTTTTGGATATTCAATTGATGTAACCATTCTGGCTCCAAGGCCAGCAAGTGCCTTCTGAGCCATAAAAATCCCTCGGTTAAGTGATGTTCTGGAAGCAGTATCTGCTTCCAGAATATTCCCTATTATCTCACCATTTTCATTTTCTTTTGCCATAAGCTGGAGTTCCCATTGGGATGTCTGCGCTTTTGGAACAAAGAGTATGGTATGTTCATCCTCCCAGACTATTAGACTGGATTCAAGGTCATCCCGGTCGTCCATACGGACATTTTTACGTATACAAGCCAGATAATCAGTGAAAAAGTCACTTTTATTATCATTGTGATAGCTTTGTATTACTTCTGCGATCATATCTCCACATCCAAAAGAAGGCATGGTTTCTGTTGAAGTATGCAGACTACCATTGTGCAGAGCTACTGTGTGTGGAAGCATAGCATATTGCTGATGGATTTGCTGATGAGAAGCATGAAGGCGATATCCGGTGGGGGCATAATCAAAGCCAAAATTCCATCCCCAGAGAGTGGATGTGATTTCAGGAGAAGTACCCTTTTTAATAGATTTTTTAATATCTATTCTCAATTGTTCAAGCGCTTCAGAAGAATAAAGCTTTTGTTTATTGGATATCTTAATTTCTAAATGTGTTGCAAGCCGAACGAAACTACGCTGGTAATACAGGTGACGTAATCCATTTATGTCAGATTCAGAAAGATCATTGATAGAATATCTGATTGCATCGTCGGCCATATTCGCAGCGTAATGACCGCCTGCAATATAGGAATTCCTTCGCAGGTATTCAAATACATGATTACCATCATGATCTCTGAAATCACCAACGATTTCACTGTCACCCTGGGTACCTGGGCGAAGGACCATTACTATTTTATAACAGTCAGGAAGAGCCGGATTATTGGCCACTGCTTCAAAAAGATCGTGGTTATTGATAACTGCACGGGGGCGTCCCTGTGAATCTTTTGTGTAACGTAATCCAATGGGGACGGCTTCCTTGTTTTTTTCAAAACTACAACAGATTTCAGCTAATTGTACCAGATCTTTTGGATCTGTCGAGCTTGTTGCCAAGGTGAGGTGAAGAGCTGTTGGGAGTTTGTTGAAAAGTGAAGGTGGAATATCTTCTTTTCTGAAAAGTTCATTAAGTGAAAGTTCTTCTTTAGGAGGCAGGTTTGTTTTATGTGGATTGCTAGCACTGTTGTCGGCCCATTCCTTGTCTATAAACGTGGAGCCACGAAAAGAGAATGGATTAGGAATTTCAAAGATCCAGTCGGCATCTTTGACCCTCACATCTGAGTCAGGAAAGTTAACTTTATTTGAATATGTTTGTGATGCATCAAGAGTACCAAGAGGACTTATCTTGGTATTAATTCGTAGATTAGCAGTAATATAATCTGGCTTGTGAATACCATACATAAACTGTTGTTGTGGAGTGACACAGCTTCTGATTTTCATGATAATGTGTTGGCTGGGGTTTATTAATGTGGCTTTGTTTTGTAGATATTTAGGGCTTTCTGATACACTTTTGAACGAGACAGGCCGAGATCTTCTGAAAGTTTTCGACTGACATCCTTAAGAGATAAGGAAGTGTTGTCACGATACCAGGTTAAAAGATCTTCAAGATTTTCGCCTTCAGCTTTAATTGCAGTTCCTGGTTCAATAATAAGAACAAATTCTCCACGATTGTTCCTTGAGGAAGCATGCTCTAATAGTGAGCTTACAGAACCTTTTTCTAACTCTTCGTATGTTTTAGTAAGTTCTCTTCCTGAAAAAACCTGGCGGTCTCCCATGATATTTAAAATATCAGAAAGAAACTTTTCTATACGACGTGGTGATTCATAAAAGGCAACAGGGTATTCGCAATTAATTAATGAAGTGAGAAGAGAACGTCTTTGTGACTTTTTTGACGGGGCAAAGCCAAGGAATAGAAAATGAGGATTTGTTATACCTGAAACAGAAAGAGCAGTAGTTAATGCAGATGCACCAGGGAGTGGAACAACCACAATTTCGGCTTCGTGGGCACGAGCAACAAGAATTGCGCCAGGGTCAGAAATACCAGGTGTGCCAGCATCTGACACTAAAGCTATGGACTCACCAGCTAAGAGGCGTTTTATGAGTTGAGCAGAACGTTCCACCTCTTTTTCACGGTAATAGCTGATTAATGGAGTGGAAATCTTAAAATGCGTCAAAAGTTTTCTGGTATGACGAGTATCCTCTGCAGCAATCACATTAACTTCCCCAAGAACACGAAGACATCGTAGAGTGATGTCTTCGAGATTTCCAATGGGTGTTGCTGCTACATAAAGAATACCCGTTTTAATATCGGCTGTAATCATTCAGTTGATGGATCTTCTTTGGGCTTTTTGCCAGGTAAAATCAGGTTAAGAAGAACTCCAGCAATACCGGCGAGTCCAATACCTTTGACTGTAAAGGCACCAGCTGAAAAACTCATTCCACCAATACCAAGGACCATAATGAGAGAAATTATAGCAAGGTTTCGTGGTTCGGTGAGATCTTCTTGAGCACGAACAAGAGTATTTAACCCAACAACGGTTATTGCCCCAAAGAGCAGCAGCATGATGCCACCCATCACAGGAGATGGAATGGTTTGCAGCATTGCGCCCACTTTACCAACAAAAGCAAGTACAATTGCCACAATTGCAGCCCATGTCATAATGGCCGGATTAAATGATTTTGTAAGAGTAACGGCGCCGGTTACTTCAGAGTACGTGGTATTTGGCGGTCCTCCAAAGAAAGCTGCGAAACTTGTAGCAAGCCCATCACCAAGCATAGTTCGATGGATACCTGGATCTTTCACATAATCTTTGTTGGTAACTGAACCAATGGCTAAGACATCACCAAAATGTTCAATTGCAGGGGCAATGGCTACCGGTACGATAAAGAAAATTGCTTCGAGATTCCAAACAGGAAATGTGAAAGAAGGTATTGCAAACCATGCGGCATCTTTTACAGGCGTAAAATCAACAAGTCCGAAGGGAATGGATATGAGATAACCGGCAATTATTCCGCAAAGAATAGGAATAAGTTTGAACATTCCTTTACCAAGTAAGGAAACAAGAAGGGTTACGCCAAGTGATGTCGCAGAAACAATAAGTGCAGTATTACGTGGCACCAGTTCAAATGATCCATCTCCTGTCATACCTGTGGCCATGAAAACAGCAACAGGGGCGAGGATGAGCCCAATTACCATAATTACAGGGCCTGTGACAATGGGAGGTAGTATCTTGTGAAGAATTTCTCCTCCCTGAAAATAGATAAGAATGGAGAGTAAAACATAAAAAATCCCTGCAGCCATTAAGCCACACATGGTTCCAGCTATTCCCCAGGTTTGAACTCCATAAATAATTGGAGCAATGAAGGCAAAGGAGGATGCAAGAAAGATGGGAACTTTTCCTTTAGTGACAATTTGAAAAAGAAGAGTACCGGCACCAGCAGTAAATAAGGCTACATTAGGGTTTAGACCGGTAAGTAGCGGAACAAGAACAAGGGCGCCGAGTGCTACAAAAAGCATTTGAGCACCTAGAATAATATCCTGAGGCCGAAAATTATAATCACTATCTATTGGTTGTGTTTTCATATGAAATTTCTCTCCCATAGTGTTCGTAGAATTAACGTTGGTGTGTAAATTTACTTTGTACCAAAGAGTTTATCTCCTGCATCACCAAGGCCAGGAAGGATGTAAGCATTTTCATTAAGTCTTTCATCAAGTGCGGCTGTATAAATATCGATATCTGGATGACGATCTTGGACGTTTTTAACACCTTCAGGAGCAGAGACAAGAAAAAGCCCTTTAATAGATGTACATCCGGCTTCTTTCAAAAGATCAATTGTAGCATTAAGAGTACCGCCAGTTGCAAGCATTGGATCAAGGATTAAGGCAGTACGTTGATCAATATTTTTAGCAAGTTTGACATAGTATTGAACAGGTTTAAAGGTTTCTTCATCACGATAAAAACCAACGATGGAGACTTTTGCTGAAGGAATAAGATCAAAAACTCCATCCATCATTCCTAGCCCGGCACGAAGAATAGGAACAAAGGTGATTTTTTTACCTTTTATGGATTCAACTTCAGCAGGGCCGGCCCAGGTTTCAATAGTTTTTGTTTCAGTGGGGAAGTCTTTAGTAGCTTCATAACCAAGGAGGCGGGCGATTTCGGTGGATGATGCGCGAAAAGCGTTTGTTGAGATGTCTTTTTCTCTTAACAGACCGACTTTGTGGCGAATGAGTGGGTGGTCGACGACATGAAGGGCCATGGAAAACT
>DAOWDZ010000036.1 GCA_030638765.1 Desulfocapsa sp. | reverse complement strand
TTTTCAACCAGTTGTTCTACCTGTTCATCTATGGATCCGGTCAAAAGAGCCCTTTCTCCACGCGGTGGCGGTGGAAATACACCCACAACCTGAGTTGGTGAACCAGCCAGGCCAATTTTAGCTGAATCGGCACCTACATCAGCAGCTGACAATACTAAAATTTCGGCTTTTTTAGCCTTCATCTTTCCTTTAAGTGATGGGACACGAGGATCATTAATATCTTTAACAACGGTAAGTAATATAGGATATTCAGCTGAAAGGACATCATAACCATCATCCATCATTCGTTCCATGACAAGCCCGGTATCAGTTGCCTCTCGAATCTTCTGAATACAGGTTACAAACGGGATATCAAGCTGAATAGCAAGTCCTGGCCCTACTTGAGCAGTATCGCCGTCTATGGCCTGCTTACCACAGAGAATAAGATCAAAATCACCAATTTTCTGGACAGCCTTTGCAAGGGTGTAAGAAGTAGCCCATGTGTCAGCTCCGGCAAAGGCACGATCTGATACAAGTACAGCATTATCAGCACCACAGGAGATCGCCTGCTTAAGAACCTCTTCAGCCTGAGGTGGTCCCATGCTGAGCACGGTTACTTCTCCGCCAAGTTGTTCTTTAATACTCACAGCTTCTTCTACAGCATGCTGATCATAGGGGTTCATTATGGACTGAACACCTTCTCTTGCAAGTGTGTTGGTTACTGGATCAAGGCGTACATCCTTTGCATCCGGCACCTGTTTAATACAGACAACAATCTTCATAGTAATTTATTCTGTTACCTATTTACGGGAATATTCTTTATTCAATTCCTGACCAATTACATTACGCTGAACCTGATTAGTTCCTTCATAAATCTGGAGGATTTTAGCGTCCCTCATCATTTTTTCCACAGGATATTCTCTCATATAGCCGTATCCTCCCATGACCTGAACAGCGTCAACACTTACTTTCATAGCCATATCAGTGGCCATGACCTTACACATTGAGGACACCTTGGACATGTTTTTAGGATGAGCATCAATATGTTTCGCAGTGGCGTAAACAAGAGCTCTTGAAGCCTCCAGCTGAATAGCCATATCGGCAAGCATGTGCTGCACGGCCTGGAATCCAATAATGGGTTTATTGAACTGTACCCTCTGTTTAGCGTAGGTGGTCGCCTCATCAAGACAAGCCTGCCCAATACCAAGCCCAAGAGCAGCAATCCCTGGACGGGATGAATCAAGAGTTTTCATGATGGTTATAAAGCCAGTACCCTTACGTCCAACCAATCTATCTTTAGGGATTCTGCAATCTTTAAATATCAGTTCGGTGGTAGAAGATGCACGGATTCCCATTTTCTTTTCTTTGGGTCCGCAGGTAAAACCGGGATCACCAGCTTCAACAACAAAGATAGATGCTCCACGTGGGCCTTTAGAACGATCTGTAATGGCAATTACCGTATAAATCTGTGCTTCACCGCCATTTGTAATCCACTGTTTAGTACCATTTATAACCCATTCATCACCATCTAGAACTGCAGTGGTTTGGATTCCTGAAGCATCAGAACCTGCATTGGCCTCGGTAAGTCCAAAGGCCGCAAATTGTTTGCCAGCAGCTACAGGAGTAAGATATTTCTGTTTCATCTCCTCGGAACCGGCGATCAGAATGGGATAAATACCAAGTGCGCTGGCAGCAAATGCAGTTGCTACACCAATACAACCACGACCAAGTTGTTCGAGTGCAAGGACGATATCAAGACAACCGCCACCAAAGCCACCATATTCTTCAGGAATGGGTACACCGAAAAGATCAGCCTGCCCCATGTTTTCGAGTATTGTACGTGGAAATTCGTCTTTTTCATCAAGCTCTGCACGTTGTGGAATGATCTGCTCGTCAGTAATCTGCTTTGCAATCTCCACAATCATGCTTTGTTCTTCTGTAAGAAAATAATCCATCGTCTCTCCTGTTTACCACCTAATCAAAGATGCTCCCCATGTAAATCCACCACCAAAGGAGCAAACCAATAACAAGTCACCACGTTTCAGACGTCCTTCTCGATTTGCTTCATCAAGAGCAATGGGAACGGAAGCCGCTGATGTATTACCATATTTCTGAACGTTTATGAACACTTTTTCCTCAGCGAGACCAAGGCGGGAAACAAGTTTTTTAAGGATTCGGATATTTGCCTGATGAGGGATCATCACGTCTATCTCATCAAGATCAATCCCTTTACTTTCAAGTAAATCCTGAATGGCATTCTGCATGGATTTAACGGCGTATTTGAACACTTCCCTGCCTTCCATGAGTATGTGAGGACCTGGATTATCAGACTGCTCAAGATCAGGATTACTTGATGGCGCGGTATGCATATAGAGCAATTTCCACAACGTACCATCGGAAAAAAGATTTGATCCGACAATACCACGATCACTTTTTTGATAGTCAAGTACTATTGCCCCAGCACCATCCCCAAAAAGAATACAGGTATTCCTATCTTCCCAGTTAATTCTGGTCGACAATGTTTCTGTCCCTATAACCAGAATTTTTTTGCTTCGATCTGTACGAAGATATCTATCACCGCTATCAAGTGCGAACAAAAAACCGGAACATGCCGCATTAACATCATAGGCAAAGGCTTTTTTAGCTCCAAGTTCCTTTTGAACGAAACAGGCACAGGATGGCATAAGCATATGGGAACTCATGGTTGCAACAACGATGAGGTCAATTTCAGAAGCTGTAACATCAGCCATGGCCATTGCTTTTTTTGCAGCTGATGTCGCAAGCCGATAAGCCTCCTCACCCTTCCCACTTATTCGGCGAGTAGAAATACCTGTACGACTCAAGATCCACTCGTCACTGGTGTCAACAAGCTTTTCCAGATCATGATTTGAAAGAACCCGGTCAGGAAGGCATGATCCAGTTCCTAAAATGACTGCACCCATCAGTTCTTCTCCGCCCCAGACTCAAGATTCTCAGCAAGGCTTTCTACTATCTTATCATTCACTTTGATTTCAACAATTTTAGCAGCTTCAATAATTGCATTTTTAATGGCTACAGCATTGGATTTTCCGTGACAGATTATACCAGTTCCTTTTATACCAAGTAAAGGTGCTCCGCCATATTCGGCATAGTCGACCCGCTTCTTAAATTGACGAAAGACAGGTCTTGCAAGGAAGTAACCAATTTTTGCCTTCACTGACCCCATAATCCCTGTACGAATCATCTCTGTAGCAGCTTCAACCAAACCTTCACTCACTTTCAAGCAAATATTTCCGACAAAACCATCACAAACTATAACATCAACTTCACCCTGGAAAATATCTCTGCCTTCAACATTTCCGACGAAATTCAACGAGCTATTCACAAGCATTGCATGGGTTTCCTTAACAAGCTGATTTCCCTTGCTCGACTCTTCACCAATACTCAATATACCCACTCGGGGGGAATCAATATCAAAAACACGAGCCAGGGCAGAGCCCATAATAGCAAACTGGAAAAGATGCTGTGCCCGACAATCAACATTGTCACCAACATCCATCATAACGACTGGTTTCTTTAAGGTAGGAAAAGCATGAGCAATACCGGGACGCAATACATTTTTAATACGCCCAAGCTTTCGGATAGCAGCAGCCAGGGTCGCACCTGAATTTCCGGCGCTTACCGCTGCATCTGCCTCACCTTTTTTAACAAGATCAAAGGCAAGCATAACAGATGAGTTCTTTTTCTTACGAATTGCATCGACAGGAGACTCATCCATCTCAACCATTTCAGAAGTGTGAACAATGGAGATTCTGGACAGTATACTGTCAGGCGGAGAGAGTCGATCCAGGCAGCGCTGAATAGCAGACTCGTCCCCAACCAGGGTCAGCTTCAGATCAGTTTCTTCTAAAGCCTGTATTGCCCCGGCTATTTGCTCATCAGGTCCATGGTCCCCCCCCATGGCATCCAAGGCAATACGCATAGTTACATCCTACTCTATTTCAGCGTCCAGACTATAAACCGAACGTCCCTTGTACATACCACAACTTGGGCAGATGCGGTGAGGCATTTTAGGCTCGCCACACTCTGAACATTTGTTAATTCCAGGTGCAGTTAAAGCATCATGTGATCTTCTTTTTCTGGTACGGGAGCGGGAATGTCTTCTTTTTGGCAAAGCCATGATATATCCTCCGATAAATACAATGTCACATCAGTGACAGCATTGTCTATTTTTTCTGTAACTGTTTCAATATTGCAAATGGAGAGTTTTCATTTGTCTCCCGACATTTGCATTGTTTTTCATTCAAATTAATTCCGCAACGATCACATAATCCTTTGCACTTATCATCACATAAAACTGAAACTGGCAAAGCAAGTAAAAGCTGCTCTTTCAGGATGTCACTGCTATCTATAACAGGTTCCGAAAGGTATACTACATCACAATCTTCATCACTACAGTTATAATCAGAAACCATCTGAGGTTCCTCTTCAACTCTTAACTGATAAAAAAAATGCTCATCAATCTTAAGCCTGACTGTATTTCCACAGCGATCACAACTTGAATCAGCTCTGGCCTTAAAATTTCCCTTGAGGCTATAGACATCATCTTTTTCCTGACTTATCAGGAAATCTGCATTCACTTCAATATCCCAAAGAGGAAAACCATCGGAAAATGTAAACGATTCCTTAACAGCCAGAGTTTTTTTATCTGCAACACTATCAGTCAGTAGGATTTCCATATTCCCTCCACAACTCACAGGACCATTCGTGCAAACGAAACTGACAAAAATACCCAATTTTCACAAGAATGGCCAGAAAAAAATTTCACTCTTTAAAATGATTACAATAACAATGAAAATCACACTGATAGATGACCTATAAAATACGGGCAAGACGTTCCGAGGTCTTTTCAAGGCGCAAACTCATGATGGAAAGAAGATATTCAAGAACTTTATTGGCACTCTGTGGAAATCTGTTCTGGTAATCCAAAAACTGCTTCTGACTAATACTTGAAAGTGTACTCTCTTTTATCGCTGTAACTCGTGTCTTGCGCCTGTGCTGCTTTAAAATAGCACCTTCTCCAACTACTGCACCAGGATCAAGCAGTGCGATCACTTGCATTTT
>DAOWDZ010000231.1 GCA_030638765.1 Desulfocapsa sp. | reverse complement strand
CTCTAAAAAACATCTTACTGTCCGTCATATCTATTAACAGGCGTAAAATGTCAGTGGTCCAGAAAACAGAATTGCTGTTTTCAAGGGAGCCTTTAAACACAAAGACATCTCAAAAAAATCAGTAATACATCAGGAGTTAATTATGAAACCATTATGGATTGTTTGCATTTTTCTGGCTATTAGCAGCATGACTGGAGTTGCTGCTCTTCAAGGTATGTCAGCAACTGTAGCAGAAGAGGAAGAGGAACAAGAACTGGTTGATGACTGGGAGTATCCCTCTGAAATTGACCGGGAACAGAGAGTAAAGTCGATGATGACGAGGACTCCTTCTGTAAGAGCCAAATCAACAAGAATGAGTTCGGTGAGAGCGGAATCCATGATGAGCAAACCTTTATCAATGCCATCACCGAGTGTGCCGAGGCAGATCACAAGTGGATTATCAAACAGCTTTTCACCACAATCGACAGCCTCGAAGTCAATTGGGTTTTCAGTGGGTGGCGCAAAGGATACTGGGAATTTTCAACAAAATCTCAAAAATGGTTTCCTTCCAAAATACTCCTCACTTACTTACGAGGGCCTCTATTATGACTATTTCTTCGATACTGGCGCCTCGGGTGAATGTAAGGAGTTGTTCTGTCCATCGTATAGCAAGGCTGTTAATAAAGATCTTTATTCCGGAGAAAGCAGCTACTATTTGACTCTTGGTTTCAATTCCGGGCTCACTGAAGAGAGCTTTCAGCGAAAAAAATTGAACCTTGTGGTGGTGCTAGATATTTCAGGATCCATGGACAGCCGTTTTGACCGTTACTCCTATGATGTCAGATCAGGAAAAGAAGTGACAGAAGAGCAGAAGAATAAAAGTAAAATGGCACTTGCCAATGAATCCATCGTTGCCATGATGAAACATCTGTCCCCTGAAGATCGATTTGGTGTAACTCTTTTTAACAGTCAGGCGTATGCTGCAAAACCACTTCGTCTCGTTAAACAAACCGACATGGAGGCTATCTCTAAGCACATCCTTGCTGTTACTTCACATGGTGGAACAAACTGGAAAGCTGGGTTTGATGAAGGGCTCAATATGTTTGCCTCAATGGAAGCTAAAATGGCTGATCCGGCCATATATGAAAATCGAATCATTTTTTTGACTGACGCCATGCCTAACCGTGGTGAGCTTGGCAAAGATGGCCTGTTTGCCATGGTACGTGATGCTGCAAAAAAAGGCATCCATACTTCTTTTATCGGTATCGGAGTGGATTTCAATACTGATCTTGTGGAACATGTCAGTAAGATTAGAGGAGCCAACTATTTCAGTGTTCACTCTGCCACTGAGTTTAAAAAACGTCTCGTCGATGAATTTGACTTTATGGTCACGCCTCTTGTTTTTGATTTGGCTCTACAGGTTGAAAGTGAAGACTACACCATAGAAGGTGTATATGGATCGCCAGAAGCTAATCTTGCCACGGGTGAGATTATGAAAATCAATACTCTGTTTCCCAGCGCAACGGAAGAAGAGGCTGTTAAGGGTGGAGTTGTCCTGCTTAAATTGAAAAAGGTTGGTGAGAGTAATGGCCCGATTGTTCTACAGGTAAAGTATACGGATCGAACAGGCAAGCAGTTTAATGTTAAGAGTAGTGTTCACTTTACAGATGATGAAATCGGATATGATAATCGCGGCATTCATAAGGCTGTACTGCTCACTGAATATGTTTCTCTCGTGAAAAACTGGATTCTTGATGCCCGTAAAGGCTGCAACGATAAAGTTGAACGACCATTTTTTATACCATACATGGATGTCGGTCTGATAAATCCGATAATGCGTCCTGAATTTCATAAAATTTCAGAGTGGGAACGTACATCATGCTCCCTACAGGTTTCCGAAGGCTATCGTAACTTTTTCACCCTCTTCAGTAGTCATTTCAAAAAAGAGATGAAAGAGATCAATGATCCGATCCTGGAAAAGGAATTTAAAGTATTGCAACTGTTGATAGGGAAAACCGCAGTCGCAGGTGGAAATGGTATTGATGATTGGGTTCTGAAGTAGCTGGAAAGATGGAGAAATATAAGGAATGATGTGTTATGTTACGCGAGTATAATGCAATAGCATACGTTACAGATTGAGGAAAATGATGAGTAAGAAGGAAAATTTTCTGACGACGCTCTTAAAGGGGCTTTTTACCTTGGCCACCGTAGCAGTCGTTGGTTTTGTACTGCTTTGGTTAATTGGAGGTGTTCTGATTCCGGCATGGGAGATGTTTGTTGTAAAGAAATGATGGTAAGGCGAATTTGTATTTTGACCAAGGCAAATTAGCAGCTGCGGAACCAAGCGTAAAATGAACGGTTGACACTCCTGGCGTTGGCGGCGCGCTGTTAAGTGGATTACGGCAGATTATAATCGTGATCCAAATTGGCTCAACGAACCTACAAAAATGTGAGGCCACAAGGTTATTCGAACTTCTGCTCAATGCGACATTGCCCTTTTTATCATGGATTCAACGGGTTTGTTTGTGCTCACATAGAGTATCTCAACATCAGGGTTGAGATTAGGGTACACTCTGAACATCTCATCTGAGAATGCCTGTCCAATGGTTGTGACTCCTTCGAAATCAAAGACTACAGTTTTAAACTTATCAATTCTTGCCAAGAGACGTTTTGCCTGTGACCGTGAAACTAGAAGTTCGTCCCCATATTGAGCTAGTTTAACAGGGATAATTGTTTTGGTGAATCCGTAGTCACCTTCTTCCGAAGCATATTTGTCAAAAACTTCTTTCATCATTCTTGACGAGTTGTTAGCTAATTTCATAAAAACACAAGTTCCGTCATGGACTCCTGGCTGATCCATGATCCAGTCATTGGTATCATGGTCGTCGTGGGCAAAGAATGAATCGCCAGACATGATTGTGAATACATCGACCATTCTTGATGAAAAGAAGATCCCTTCTCCTGAATGTCGGTCTGGATCTGTAGTTAATTTTCCCTTTGATAATTCAAGAATCGCTTGTCGTTCGTCCAGTAATGATAATTCTCGCTGAATTTTCTTGAAAATGCCCTCACCGTCATCAACTATAAGGAGTTCCATGTTGAGAATATTTGCTACGATGTGGACAGTAACTTTCGATCCACCAGAGTGATCTTTTGCATTATTCAATATTTCTGTGAAGCAATAGTGCCATGTATTCGCCGCTTTATCAGATAGAAGTTTATTTACTTCTGGCATGATATCATCACGCCATACTACGTCTTCCTCAAGGGAAGAGGAGATGGCATATTCTTTGTCGAGAGAAAGTACAGGCTTTAGCGAGTAGACTCTGTCTTTCGTTGATCCCAATACCTGCAATACCCCTTGTGAAGATAGTTTTTTTATATGTTTGAGGACTGCTTGTCTGGAAATTTTAAAGTGAGTTGCTGTAACTCCAACAACACCTTTACTGTGGTCTTCTACATTTTTGAGTATAAAATCGCGTACCTTTAGTCCACGTTCTTTTGAAAATGACATATCTGCTCCGACCTAAGACAATATTGACAACCTTTTCAGTTATTATTGTAAACCATGTCCGTCGTTTTTGTCAACCATGACATTTTTCTAGAGATAGTTTGGTGGTTTTATCTTCACAAACACACGGCGGTGAAGACTGCGGGGCATATAACAAAAAAAAAGCGGTCAAGCCAATAATTGACTTAACCGCTTGATTGTACATTGGCTGGGGAACAAGGATTCGAACCTTGATAGACGGAGTCAGAGTCCGTAGTCTTGCCATTAGACCATTCCCCAGGATGTGCTGTTGCTGACGTCGATTATTTAGAAAATTTTACTGTTTATGTCAAGGAAAAATGAGATTCAGGAAATAAGAAGTCCGGCATAACCGACAACCTGTGTTGTGTCCCCTGAGATTTCCCCTGAATCAGTGTAGCGAATCAGTTCTGTTTTTGTTGCTCCAAGCTCTAATGCAGCTATCAGAGCAACGGTGACCGGCATGATGCCACACATGGAGATATTGTTTTCAATGACCGCCTTATATACAGTGGCCGGATCCATGGTGAGCAGTTTTTCAAGTACATAATGGTCTTTCTTTTCTGCCTCTTCCCGTGGCTCGTAGTGAGTCATATCCGTTGAGGCTATAATCAGGATGTCTTCTGTATTGTTTTTTTTGATAACCTTTGCAAGAGCTAAACCAATCTCAGTTAAGTTCTGATAGGAAAGACGAGATATGCAAATGGGAACAATGGAGAGATCGGGTTGTGCCATTTGCAGAAAGGGTATTTGTACTTCAATTGAATGTTCATATTTATGGGCAAGTTCATCTTCTACGATAATGTCAGATTCATCAATGAGAGCAAGAGCAAAATCATGATTCACAGGAACAGAGCCCATGGGCATTTCCCAGGTGGCTGTTGAAACAGCAACGGGTGCTCCCTTGCCTGTATGGTTGGGGCCAAGAAGAATAACAGTTTCAGGAATCTGAATTTGACCCAGTGTTTCTGCTGCAACTCCGCCAGAATATACATATCCGGCATGGGGAGAGATTGCAGCCATCACATTCTTTTTGTGACTTTTTTTAGAAAGCCCCACGGACAAATCCTGAAGGTTGAGTCGTAGGGACGTGTCATCGCCAGGATAAAATCTATCGGCAACGACTGGTGAGCGGACAGGATATGCCATCTTAGCTGCGTTTTACACTCCAGCCCGTTCCTTCCGGGCCATCTTTGAGTTCAATGCCTTTTTCGAGCAGTTCGTCACGGATTTCATCACTTCTTGCCCAGTTTTTGTCGGTTCGAGCCTGATTTCGTTCTTCAATATAGGATGAAATCTCCTCTTCACTGATCCCCGTTTTGGCAAGCATTTTAGCTTTTTTAGTAGCAAGGTAGTTGGCGGCATCTTCCTGGAGAATTCCCATGATACCTGCAAGCCTAATTATTGTCTCGGTACCATTTTTAATCAGCGTAAAATCCTTTGTGGCAGGAGTCTCAGGAAGTTGGCGCATGATTTTGTTCATGACTTTCACTGTTTCAAAAAGGCCAGCCTGTGCCAGAGCAGTGTTGAAATCATTATCCATGGCTTTCTTAAAACGTTCTTCCAATGACTCAATTTTCTGTATATCTTTTGCAGTTGCAATGATATCAACTGTGTCAGAATGTTTATTTGCAAGAGCCTGTGTAGCGGCAATACATTCATAGAGACGATCAAGACCTGCCATGGCATCCTGCATCGCTGATTCTGAGAAATCAAGGGGATTACGGTACTGAGTGGAAAAGATAAAAAATCTGAGCACTTCAGGATGGTAATGGTCGAGGATATCCCTGATGGTCAGAAAATTACCAAGAGATTTTGACATTTTTTCATCACGAATGGTAACAAATCCGTGATGTATCCACATATTCACAAAGGGTTTCTCGTTGGCGCCTTCGCTTTGAGCAAGTTCATTCTCGTGATGCGGAAAAATCAGATCCTGACCACCGCCATGAATATCAAAGGTTGAACCAAGATATTTACGACTCATGGCAGAGCATTCGATATGCCAACCCGGTCTTCCTGCTCCCCACGGGCTTTCCCAGCTTGGTTCGCCGGGTTTTGAAGCCTTCCACAAAACAAAATCCATGGGGTTTGTTTTGTTTTCGTTCACTGAAACTCTTGCGCCAGCCTGCATGTCCTCAAGATTACGGCCGGAAAGCTTACCATAGTTTTTAAAGGAATTTACTTTATAATAGACATCGCCACCCGAGGGATACGCTATGTCTTTGTCAATAAGTTCACCGATGAGATCAACCATCTCCTGAATATGTTCGGTGGCTTTAGGCTCCATCGTGGGTCTGTCCACACCAAGTTTATCCATATCAACATAGAATTCATCAATAAAACGATTGGCAAGTTCTTCGGTTGTGGTGTTTTGCTCTGCAGCGCGTGCTATGATTTTGTCATCGATATCAGTGAAATTCCTGATGTAGGTGACCTCGTTGCCGCAATGTCGAAAGTAGCGGACAATCATGTCAAAGGCGAGTGCTGAACGTGCATGGCCGATGTGACAGTAGTCATAGGAAGTGATTCCACAGACATAAAGTTTGATATGATCCGGAGTGATTGGCGTAAAAAGTTCTTTTTTTCGTGTAAGTGTATTGTATATCTTAACTGGCATAATCAGTGTGTTCTGTTCGGCTTTCGGCTGGATACCTGTTTGCTTTTAATCG
>DAOWDZ010000160.1 GCA_030638765.1 Desulfocapsa sp. | reverse complement strand
TTTCATATAAATTAATGTACCTGTAAATCGTTAGAGCAATCAATACACTACGCCTCCCTGCCATAGAAGGGTAGACTTTGCTGGTCGGGTCTGGTTATGGCTCAGAGCCATTGTGAAAAAACTCGAAGGGGGAAATCAACAAGTATTGAGAGAGTAGATACAGGTTCTAAAATATACGCAGCACCTTCTATTATTTGACAAACATAACTTTTTTCAACTAAATTGTCAATTGCGTGAAGTTCTTGCTTCTGTTGTTATGCACGAGATGAAGCAAGAGTGGACAGTGTGCGGTTAAGATTTTTGGGTATTGTTTGTCTTTAAGTCTATGGAGAGGGAAACAAAAAACACAGAATAAAATGAATCACCCGGCCTTTTATTGAAGACAGATTATCCCGCTCCGTAGGGAAAATAGCAGGATATGGGTGAGCTACCATCATCATTCACTTCATTAGGATATTCTTCGTACCAATCTAAGTAGTTATTCGGGCTGAGAGTACTACATGATCCATTGGGGTGAATCTCAGCATCTCTATTGCTGTTAACTGTCGCGCACTCTACCGACGGATAATTATCCCAACATAATTTTCCTTCCTTTCTATCATGTCTTTGATAAAATTTTCACGAATAAGTGTTCTCTTGATAGCAAAGAACGCGGCAGATCAGAGCAATCCGATCCTCGTTACTATTGTGCCAACCTATCCTGGCTCACAATACCTTCTAGGATCAAATGGTCAATTCGCTCATCAAGGTAGATGGACTCTTTATGAGTAGCTGTTTTCAGCGAAAAAGAGAACGCTCCCTTTTTCCAGGAAAGAACTTCAAAAAAAATCGACTTAATTTGCTCTTTTATTATCACCTCGAGATCTTTCTGTCGCAGGTAACCTTTTTGAACCAATACCTCACCAATTTTAAGACGAGGTACACTTGTTTCGTAGTGCGATAAAGATTCTTCCAGTTGTTCGGGGGTAATGTAATTCTCCCGAATTAACTGTTGCCCAATCTTTGTTGGATTATTTTCCAGGTAGGCATAGACCAGAGTGCCCCTATCAACAGAAAAAACAGCACAATTACCTAAGGCAGTAAGTTTCAACTCTCCCGAAAGAGCTGCATGACTCACAAGTTGCATTAGATTGTCTATTGTAATAACTGAGAGATCCCCCTGAAGTGGGGGTATTTCTTTTCTGGAGGAAAAGCCAAGCACAGATACTATCTTACCAAAAAACACAAACATTGACCTCTTTCTCATTATTTCTTTCTATCAATTTTACATACGGACAGTACATGCTCAACGAGGAAAATAACCTGTCTTCTTCCATCTTAAAAATTCATCAAGATCCATATTCGATATTTTCATATCCTTTTTTTCTTTCTTAATCGTAAAAATAACCATGGATAAAACACAAATACATATAAAGCCAAACCACATTAAATAATCCATTTGCTATTCCTTCCATTTTTTTTCAACAACTTTTGATGGAGATAAAAGCACTCCTGCCATCATGCGTTAATCATAAAAAAACAAAGACACATAATACACAGAGAAACGCCCCAACCATGTCCCGTACAATTAACAAGCTATTCCTTAACTTTACAATAGGTATATTTACCTATTTTACCCACAAAACACTTAAATTATTACTCAACCTCAAGCTGCTCAAAAGAGCTACAGAGTATGAAAATACAATTTTTTCACACATTATATTTTTTTCATTAACGAACTAATTCGCTCAAGAGAGGGCGGGATGGGGAGGAGAACATGAGAGATACTAGTAACAACAATCACACAAAAAGCATTTCCATAAAATAGAGCTGACTCATACCTGAAAAATACATTTAAAACTTTTAGCCTGAAAAATTCCTCATTGCATCAGAGTTTATCTATTCTTCATCAATGGGTTTCCAAACAGGACCGGTTACAGTATCGATAATTTGAATTCCCTGCCGGATAAGTTCATCACGCGCAGCATCAGCTGTTTCCCAATCTTTCCCCTGCCGCGCCACTTCTCTGCGCTGGATAATTGCATTAACAGACGGAGCCAGGGGACATCCTTTAAGACGAAAAATCTGTAGAATAGTATTTATCTTGCGAAGACTTGCAAGAATATATCTTTTTTGATCTCCATCCAGATGATTCACATGAAGGATAGGATTAGTACGCTTAATAAATTTATAAACAGCACCCATCCCTTTTGAAACATTCAGATCATCATCCATGGCTTCAAAAAATTGCTCTTCCATGGCTGAAACATAGGTTGCGACTTCCGGATGAGGTTTGCCAGGTGGCAGGCAAAGAAGCTTACAGGTAAACTCATCGATCCGACGTAAAGCAGAACGCACATTAATCAAACGCCTGAATGAGAAATTAATTGGTTTACGATAGTGAACAGAAAGCATCATAAACCGGACATCTCGCGGGGTAAACCCTCGTAATTCAACATCATTTAAAGTCACCACATTCCCTGCTTCCCGCGACATTTTTTTGCCATCCACAAGGAGAAGTTCAGAATGCAGCCAATATTTAGCCAGTGACTTACCAGTCAGTGATTCAGCAATAGCTATTTCATTTTCATGATGGGGAAAAATCAAATCGCGACTTGAGGTGTGAATATCCATAGTCTCACCAAGATATTTGGTGGACATTGCAGAACATTCAATATGCCATCCAGGGCGAACATTCCCCCAATCAGTCTCATAGAAGATGCCTTTTTTTAATTCGGCCAGAGTTGATCTTTTCAACAAAGTGAAATCACGAGGATTATCTTTCTCATAATTATCAAGATCGACTGTTTTTCCGAGCTGTATTTTCCCGAGATCAATACCTGAAAGCTGGCCATATTTCTTAAATTTTGAGATATCAAAATAGATGGACCCATGTTTTTCATAGGCAAACCCCTTATGAAGCAGCTCGTGACTTATCTCTATCATGTCTGCAACATGATCAGCTGCTCTTGGGTAGTTGGTAGCATGCTTAACGTTGAGAGACTCAATATCTGCCATAAACCCATCAATGTACTTACTGGTGAACTCCTTGAGGGATTTTCCGGCCTTGTTTGCTCCTTCAATGGTATTGTCATCAAGGTCAGTAAAATTCATACATGAATTCACTTCATACCCTTTATGCTCAAGATATCTGGTAACGAGATCTGTCACTACAAAACGCCTGCAAAGAGACAGGTTCGCGGGTTCGTAGGCCGTTGGACCACAGGTATAAAAAGTAACTTTCTTCTCGAGTTGTGAACGAAATTTTTCTTTCTTTTTTGTAAGAGTATTAAAAAAACAGAGATCCTGTTTTTTTTCGGTCACTTTATTCTTCCGAGTAAACAGTGGAGTTGACAAGTAACGTTCTCCTCCATCGGGAAAGATCGTTACTATAAAACCTTCTGTAAGTTCTGACGCACATTCCAGGGCACAAGACATTGCAGCGCCACTACTCATGCCCACAAGCATTCCTTCTTTTCTGGCAAGTAATCGTGCCATGCGAAAAGCATCCTCATCCTTCACATTCACAATTCGAGTGGGGAGTGATTTATCGAAAATACCTGGACGATACGACTCCTTCATGTTCTTCAGGCCCTGAATTTTGTGCCCAAGAAACGGCTCCACTGCAATAATCTCCACTCTGGGTTGATGTTCCATAAACCACTTACATAAACCCATTACAGTTCCGGACGTACCTAAAGTCGCCACAATATGGCTTACTTTCCCCTCAGTTTGCTTCCAGATTTCCGGTGCAGTATGGTCATAATGAGCTTTCCAGTTTGCCTCATTATTAAATTGATCTGTAAGGAAATATCGTTCCGGATATTCTCGAGCCATGGCGTACGCTTTTTCTATGGCTCCATCGGTGCTTCTTTTTGCTGGCGTCAATAGGATTTCAGCACCATAGGCCTGCATAATCTGCCGTCGCTCAAGAGATGCCGATTCTGGCATAATAAGTTGACATCGATATCCTTTTGCGGCACAAACCATGGCAAGGCCAATACCGGTATTACCACTGGTTGCCTCAAGAATAACCTTTTCCGGAGTCAATTCGCCACTGGCTTCTCCTGCCTCAATCAGTGATAGAGATATCCTTTCTTTAACAGACCCACCAGGATTACTTGACTCAAGTTTTGCGTAAATGGGAACATCAAAGACATTCAGACGATTCACTCTAATTAGTGGAGTGTGGCCTATGGCATCTAAAACAGTATTACAAATTGTCATTTTTTAACTGGATTTATTGAGTTCAAATTGAAAGGGCAATCAACCAAGACACCACTCTATTGCTAAATATTAGTTGAAGCAAGCAGGAAGAAAAGCGCCCCCTGCTTTATTCTTTTTTACACGCCTGGGAAAGATACCAGAATCGTACCAGAGCCTCCCTTGAATCTTTATCTGAAATTGCGTCTGCCTGTTGTTGGAAATCAGCAACATCCTGAGCAGGTGGTTGAACATACCGAAGAGATGGCTCTTTTATTTTTGTTTTACTTTGTTCATTATCAGCAATGCAAAATCGCAATCCTTTAAACCGTGTCAAACGTAAAGATTTATTCAAAAGATCAAGTAACGGGATCACCTGAAACTGCAATTGCTGGAGCCACGCAGAGTTTTCAACTTCCACCCATAGAACATTCTTTACAATCTTTAGTGGTTGACAATAATTTGCCATATCGGATCCCACAAGCGCCTCCCATCGTAAAAAGACGGAATGTGAATCAAGTTTTTCAGCCCACCCCTGCCGTCTGGTAAGCTGTGGCAAAAAAACTTCAATAGACTCTAAATACGAATTTTTTTTTTTCATAACTTTTTAAAAAAAATAGCACAAATTAAGTATTTTGCCTATTTACCTTTATCAATTAAGACCTTATGGTTCCTAATAATCGCAGCAGGATGTTCTTGTTCAAAATGGTTTTTTTAAACAACTCGTCCCAAAAGATTATTCAAAGTTACAATAAATGCTTTATTTTAAATACATCATATTTGCAATAATTAGTTAGCAGCAGATTATTCACACCATGAAACCAGGGGGAATTATGAAGAAATCGATATTATCAGCTTTCTTAGGTATTTTTATCGCCTCAACAGCTTTTGCCGACTGGATTGAAGATTTTTCTACCAACAACCAGAATGAAGGAATTGAAGTAGCCGTTGCCGAGGCACTCAAAATCGGAAAAGATCCAACCAGTATCGTTGAGGAAGGGCTCAAAATTCCAGGCATCAACCCTCAACACATACTGAAAGCTTTATACTGCGAAGGAAGTGATGGAGACGATGTCAAGGTTGCCGCTGATGCCTCCGGTATTTCAGACATTATACTTATTTCAGCCTTTGAAAAAAGTATCGCAGAATGTGGCGATGCTGTCGCGGATAGTCAAGCGTACACTCCAGCAATTACAGGACCAAGTTTTGCCGGGATACCAACCACCCGGACTAGCACTAGTCAAAGATTAGCAAGTCCATCATCTTTTTAAGAAGTTAAGATAGCGTAAACGTATCGCCTTTTACATCTTGCTCTACAAGGCTGCGTTGTTAGTTAGCACAGGCTACACTTGTAGAGACACACGATTTTCTTCCGCTACTTGACCAAGGAATTTCCATGAGAAACAAACACTTACTATACACAACACTTCTCTTTTTATTCCCTCCAACATTCACGAACAATGCTATATCCAGTGAATTAATTGTAGATAGACCGACTTTTGTTGCACAAAACGAACCTACCCTCCCTCCACAAGATATTCCCATGGGACAGGATCCTTCGGAGCCTTACGATTCACTCCTACCTGAAGATGACACATCAAACGACAGTGAAGACCTTTTTGGAACAAAGGGCGGAGGATATATCCATCCTTTCCTAAGCATTGCCGGTGAGTACACAGATAACATTTTCAACGTCAACACAAATGAAGAACATAATTTTTTAACTACCCTAACACCTGGGATCTGGCTTGCCTTTCCAAAAACAAAAGAAGTACCGCTCGCAATTGCACCAAACAACACAACTTCTGGTGGTCTCCGAATTGCCCTTCCGGATTATCAGGGTTTTGAACGTTTCAACGCTTATCTCCTGGGTGCTTTAGATTTTCTCTACTACTCTGAATACTCAGAACTGGATGATTATGACGCCACCGTTGAAGGTTACCTTAAATTCAACCTGAGGAGCGGATTATCCTTTCAAATTATAGATCATTACACTCGGACACAGGATCGCTTTGATGTCGGTAATATAGCTAACGCTGCAACCGGTGAAATAGATACTGTGACCCTTGCTGGCTCGGGACTTAGCGTAAGACGCTACTACTCAAACATAGCCCTGGGTACCATTAACTGGGACATAACGGAAAAGATAGGCTTAAAGGCTGAATTATCAAACTTCTTTTTAGACTACAATGACATTGATGACAAGTTCCTCAGCAGAGATGACAACGCCCTTTCGCTTTTCGGTATTTTTACATATAGCCCTAAGACTTCATTGTTTTTAGAATACAAGTATATTGATGTCAGGTATGATACTGAAACCACTAAAGACAATGAACAGGATTTTATATATGGTGGTATATCATGGATTGCCTCGGTAAAAACTCAGATTGGACTTAAGGCAGGCTACCAGACTCGAGAATATAAAGATGCCGCAACGAATGAGATCAGTGAAAATTCATCCGAATCCAACAATGACGCTCTTGCCCTGGAGCTTGACGTCAAATACAAGATTACAAGCAAAACAGGCACTGCCTTAACAGTTCACCACAAACTCGACGAGACAGATAGTGCTGTTGCATTGGATAAAAGAGTACTTGGGGCCAAATTTCGTTACAATCAGGAATTCTCAGAGAACTTTATCGGAATACTTGATCTTTCCTACGAAAATGCCGTATACAATCAACTGATTAAAACTGAACGCCATGATAAAACATATAGTGTTCGACCAGCCCTGCAATATATTTTCAATGACTTACTCATGGCTGAAATTGCATACTCCTGGGAGCAAAGAGACTCTACAGATGAACTATTCCCTTACGAAACAAACATTATTTCCATTAGTTTGAATTCTGCGTTATAATAGGTAATCGGCGTTTCTTTACTTTGAAACAAATTCGTTCCATTTGTTGTAAAAGTCCTGTTACCAAGACGTGCAGACGTAATCACACTATTTACTAAAATCCATAAGGGTTTAACTAACAGGTTTTTTATACCGTGGCTCCTAACAATCAAGGGTACTAATATCTAAATTCCTGTTATGCAAACCCTGAAGAATCCCCCCTCTACACTGCTACCTTTTGTAATATTTTTTGTAATATCCATCCTCTTTTGCTCTTCAAACTGTATTGCCAGCAATTATATTATTGGCCCTGGCGATGTTCTTAAGATTGACGTCTATGACCACATCGATCTCAGAAAAACACTCCGGGTTTCTAACAATGGCTCCATTGTAATCCCCTTTATTGGACAGGTTCTGGTTGATGGTAAAACAATACCTGAAGTAACAAAAGAGATCACCAGCCTGCTCGCTGATGGGTACATCATAAACCCGCAAGTAAATATATTTATTGAAGAATTCCGATCAAAGAAAGTTGTCATACTCGGTCAAATTTCCAAACCAGGTATTGCAGAGTTACGCCGTGCAACAACTTTCCTTGAAATTATTTCTCAAGCTGGAGGAATGAATGCAGACGCAGGAGACACAGCCACAATCAAAAGAATCGCGAATGGAAAACAGGAAGTTATCGTTGTTAATATTAAATCCATGATGGAAGGTGGAGACCTCAGCCAAAACATCCTTATCCAGGACGGAGACACTATTTATATACCAAAAGGTGGCATGTGTTATGTCACCGGCGAAGTCGCCAGCCCTGATGCATATACCTGCAACAATGAAGCAACAGTTCTAAAACTCATTGCACGTGCTGGAGGCTTCACTGGAAAGGCCTCAAAATCCAGTGTTCGGATTCTAAGAATGATTGATGGTGAAAAAGTAATTTTTAAAAATGTTGACCATAACGCTTCAGTACTTGCTAATGATATCCTTGTTGTCCCGGAAAGCTTTTTCTGAGACTCGTCAACCCTATCCATAAACTATGAACAGTCACCCTTCTTCACAGCCAGAAATACCAGATTTCCAGGAGCATGAAGTTCATCTCCGAGAGTATCTGGCTGTCATATTAAAACGAAAAAAGACAATTTTTACCGTTCTCATCTTAACGTTTGTTACTGTTGCTATTGCAACGTACACTGCAACTCCAACCTACACGGCATCCTCTCAAGTCTTAATAGAACGTAACAATTCTTCACGTGCTATTAATGGCGGTTCAGCATATTACCGGTGGGATCCTGATTTTCTTACAACTCAATTTGAATTAATCCGCAGTACAAATGTTACCCATCGGGTTGTCAAGCATCTCAATCTTGACACAAAATACCGATCATATTTCTTCACAAAAAGAAGTGACGGCCTATTCAGCTTCCTGACTTCATATGTAAACGAAATAAAAGTTTTTATTAAAAACCTATTATCCTCAGATTCCAATAATACGACAGGTGAAACAAAAAATACCGACTCACTTTTTTCCAATGAACAAAAAACTGACGCTGATATCATTGCCTCAATGATTTTAGGCAATCTTTCAATTCATCCGGTTACCAAGACAAAAACTAGTATTATCAGCTACAGCAATGAGAATCCTGCAATGGCAAGACTTGTTACCAATGCCATCATACAGGCCTACATGGATCAAATTCTGGAAATAAAACTTGCCTCCAGCAATTACTCGCTAAAATGGATGACAAGCAAAGCTAACGAGGAACGGAAAAAGCTTGAACGCTCGGAAATAGCCCTGCAGCAATATATGAGAGATAACGATCTTGTTACTGTTGAAAATAAACTCGCCGTTTATCCACAAAGATTATCAGAATTCAGTTCACAACTATCAAAAGCCCAGGCAGAACAGCAAGAATACGAATCCCTCAATTCTCAGATCAAAAGACTGGGCACTGACTATGACAACATAGAAACTATTTCTGTTTTTTCCCAAAATAATGTTCTTCAAAATTTACGCGAAAAAACTTTTATAGCCGAACAGAAAATAAAAGATCTCTCGAAAAAATACGGCTACAAACACCCGGTCATGATAAATGCTAAAGCAGAACATGCCCTTTTACTAAAAGAAAAAAAGTTTGAAGTTGAGAGAATTATTAAATCAACCAGAAACACCTATGAGCTCGCTAAATCTAAAGAGGCAAATCTCAAGCAATTACTTGCAAAAACAAAAAATGAGATGCTGAACATAAACGAACGGTTCACTCAATACTCTATTATGAAAAGGGATGTTGATATGAACCGGGTTTTGTATGACTCATTAACATCCAGTATCAAAACAGCAAATGTTACAGAACAATCTCAAGACATTAAAGTCTGGGTAATAAAAAAAGCATCGCTCCCTGGCGCCCCTTCAAAACCACAAAAGAAAAAGAATTTAATGCTAGGACTAGTCGCTGGTCTTTTGGGCGGAATCGGATTGGCTTTTTTCATTGAATACCTCGATAATACAGTAAAAGATGGTAAAGATGTTGAACAACGTTTTGGCTTAACTGTTTTGGGTACGGTTGAAGAAATAACCACTAAACAGGATCAAATAGAAACTCACCTTGTCAGCAACCCCCTCTCGCCACTAGCAGAGAACTATCGCCTTATTCGTTCCAGTCTGCTTCTTTCATCTCCTGATCATCCACCGAGATCTATTTTAGTTACCAGCATGTCACCCAAAGAGGGCAAGACATCAACCACCTGTAATCTGGCAAGAATTCTTGCCCAAAATGGTAAAAAAGTTCTTATTATCGATTGCGATATGCGCAGACCAAGAACTCACTCAGTTTTTGACACTCCAAACTCTTACGGACTCAGTAACTACCTCACTGGAGATAAGAAACAGAGCCCTATTAAAGCAATTCCAGATGAGCCAATGTCTCTCATATCCTCAGGACCAATACCTCCAAATCCTGCAGAATTATTACAATCACAAAGAATGGCACTCCTGATGCAAGAGACAATGGAGATTTATGATTTTGTACTACTGGATTCTCCTCCAATACAACGTGTCACAGACAGTCTGACTCTGAGTAAAATTGTAGACGGAGTTCTCCTTATTTCAAGATCTGGAAAAACCACCTATGATGACTTAGAGTCTGGCCTTAAAAAGTTACATGCTATCCATACTCCAATTCTTGGTATGGTCGTAAATGGAATAGTAAGAAGCAAGAAAGACTCTGGCTACTACGGTTATTATGAGTGTTACAATAAGGATTAAAATCCGTCCTCTAAGCTCTAAAAAGAGTATCGTACCTGCCCTAATAGTTGTAAAACAAGCCTCACAACAACGTTTATCCTTTTCAAATGAACCCTTTTTATTGTAATAAAAAGTAACTTTTGTGCTACACTTCTAATTTCCTAAATACTCATTAATAATTCAAAAATAATCACCACATTTATCATGAAAACTTCAGATATTAAAATTGCAATTATCGGCCTTGGCTATGTTGGTCTTCCTTTGGCGGTAGAACTCGGAAAAAAATACCCAACACTGGGTTTTGATATAAAGAAAACACGGATAAATGAGCTTTTGAAGGGTCATGACTCTACCAGAGAAGTAACTTCAGATGATTTAACCAGTAGCACACAGTTACAATTTTCAGATCAAGCAGAAAGACTGAAAGAATATAATTTTTACATTATTGCAGTTCCGACACCGATCGATAAACATAAACAACCCAACCTATATCCACTTAAGAGTGCCAGTTCACTGGTGGGAAAAATAATATCAAAGAATGATATTATTGTTTATGAATCAACTGTTTTCCCAGGAGCTACTGAAGAAATTTGTGTGCCAATTCTCGAAGAAGAATCAAACCTTACATTTAACATCGACTTCTCCGTTGGGTATAGCCCAGAACGCATTAACCCGGGAGACAAAGAACATTGCCTAACCACCATTACAAAAATAACAGCTGGTTCAAATCCCAAAGCCGCAGAACTGATCGACACTATTTATGCAAGTATCGTTAAAGCTGGTACTTATAAAGCCAGTTCCATAAAAGTTGCTGAAGCCGCAAAAGTCATTGAAAACACCCAACGCGATGTCAACATTGCGCTTGTCAATGAATTATCACTTATCTTTAACCGTATGAACATTGACACCAACGAAGTCCTCGATGCTGCAGGCACTAAATGGAACTTCCTACCTTTCAGACCTGGGCTAGTCGGTGGCCATTGCATTGGTGTTGACCCATACTACCTCACCCACAAAGCCCAGGAGACTGGCTACAACCCGGAAATGATACTTGCCGGTCGTCGCATCAATGACAACATGGGAGCATATGTGGTATCCCAGGTAGTAAAACTAATGCTGAAAAAGAAAGTCCATGTGAAGGATTCAAAAGTTCTTATCCTGGGCCTGACCTTTAAAGAAAACTGCCCTGATATCCGCAACACCAGAGTCATTGATGTTATCAATGAATTTAAATCTTACGAAACTGAAATTGATATTCATGACCCATGGGTTGACAAGAAAGAAGCTGAACATGAATATAATATAGAACTTATAGATACCCCGCTTGAAACAACCTATGATGCAATTGTTCTGTGCGTTGCTCATCATGAATTCCAAACAAAAGGTATTAATTGGATACGTTCTTTGGGGAAACCAACAACTGTTATATATGATGTTAAAAATGTACTTCCTGTACAATCAGTGGATGGCAGACTCTAACCTCTTTAAAACAATAAAGATTTACAACACAAACGTTTTATCTCACGCTCAAATGTAAACTCACAC
>DAOWDZ010000110.1 GCA_030638765.1 Desulfocapsa sp. | reverse complement strand
CCCCCCTCTGTCTCCACAACAATGGCCAACATCTCACTATCAAAGTCTCTCTCGATGTGTCTGTGTGCAATTCCTATTTTAACTGCAATCGCACACCCATCGTGCCATTCTCCCGACTTATTTTGTTGGTAGATGTTATAATTAAATAATTTAATCCTTTCTCCATCGACTAACCCTGTATCATTAATTAAAATGATATCTGGGTCTAAGATTCTATATGAATTTGAAAGTTGAATTCGGTGCTGCCTCCAACCGTTTGCATTGTGTTGGATGATTTTAAGTCTCATGGCAGTTTAGTATTTACAAAAATTTCTATGTTAATTAATTTTAGTGAAAATTTATTTACAAAAGTTATTAATCTAGTAAAAATAAAAATAAAAGAGCTTATAATGAAGAACATACAACTGTGCTTCATCTATTAACAAAATGTACAAAGTGTGTCTACTTGTTTGTAACACTTAAATTTCATTAATTAAATATGTCATATAGAGAACACTCCATTGCCGACGGCCACCTCCATCACATATCATGTGGTGGGAGTGGCAGTCGACAAAAGAGTTACGGTTCTCTACATTAATATCTATATAATTACGGTTAAGCGTTATTTATTTAGTAGGGGACCTCAGTCCCTCTCTCCTCCTTCTCAATTCTCCCTCATCCAGTTTGTCAAAGACTTTGACAGACTCGAAAGGGATCATCTTGTTTTTAAAGAGATACTGGACTTCAGTCTCAGTCACATCTAGAATGGATGGATGTTTGAAGTGCTTAAAGGGATTAAGGAATGTAATTTTGGCAATTTCCTTCCCTTTAAGTAGTTCTTCGGCTGCTACCACAGCGAAGTTTTCTTCAGAGATCGCGCTTGTTGAATAATAGTGGATATCCATAGCCTGAATCTCGTCCTTTCTCAAGGCAGAGATGGAGGCCTGACGGGTATCCTTATTATTCAAGAAGTGCCTGCTTTTGATCGGCAATCTCTTCATCCTTGGCGACGCAGATGCAGATCTTTGTCGCTGTATTTGGGTTTCGATTTCTCGTTCTTTTTGTTTGAGGAATCTAGCCTGTTTGTCCATTCTATGTTTTTCCCTTTCCATTTTAACTGTCTCTCTTTGATCGTATACCTCAGTTTTAGACTTTTTTCGCTGAGGTGAGATGGCAGTTGCGCCTAATGGAGTAGGGTCTTCTTCAGCTTCAGGTGCGGTGTTTACTTCCGCTGATGCTGATTGGGCAGGTGATGTTTCTGATGGAAACAGTCTCCTTTGTGTTGGTGAATGGTTGCTTTGTGGTGTTGGTAGTGGAGTAGAGGATTGTAGTGCCTCTAATATTTTTTTGGAATCAGCTATATCGGGTACAACCACATTTGGTAGTCCGTTTGCAACCATTATTTTCGAAAAATAACGGCTGAAGGACCCTGGTTCTACCATGTTGTTGACATGGGACATTATGACACATGTAAGTATCTTAAGTTCCGTGTCACTGTGCGGCCGCGTTGATGTGCTAGCCGCAGTGTTCATACCATTGGTAGTACCACCAGATGTGGTTCTCTCGGCATAGCTGCTTCTTGGGGCATTGGTGTTCACTGCAAGTGCCTTTTTTTTATCTTCAATTGCTTTCCGCCTTTTCGGGCAGAAAGGTGCTAATGTGGCATGAGAGCCACTGCAATTAAGACATTTTTTGAATGTATTGCTACATTCTCTCCACATATGCTCTGGTGAGCTACACTCAGAGCATGACTTGGTGGGGGTTTTGCAGTCTCTGGTCAAGTGCTTGTTAAAACTATAGCACTTGTAACAGATTATTATTTCAGTAAAGGTTTCTCTACTGATTTGATCTGCTGTGATCGACATGTTACAGCATAGAAGTCCAGCTTCTAAGGCCTTGTCGACCATTTTTGAGTCCTTGAAGGTGATCTTCAGGACTTTTTTGTCTTTTAATTTTGTTAGGGTTTGCACCTTAGCCCAGCTATTTTGGTGCATTAGTTCATGGGCAAGATCTTCTTCGCTGTTAGAGTAGATCTGTTCATCTACTCTGCGAATAAATACTGTTCTTCTTGCCCGGAATGCGGGCGGGATTATTACTGTGTAACCATGCTTGTGGAATAAGTCCATGGCGTCTTCTTTCATGATTCGATCAGCATCCTGGGTGTTCCTGGTGATCACCAGGTAGCCGTCGTGCTGATCAGCGATTTTGTTGAAGGCAACAGTAAATTGCATGTATGCAATTTCGGCAACCTTCGCTTTAGATATTGTTTTATTTGGTACATTTTGTCTAAGCCGAAGCTTGACTGTATTGTTACTCATTATTATAGCTCTTTTTTATTTTATTTCTTTCTTATATTTTAGTTTATTTAGCTCTTTTATATATATACCTGTTTGCTTCCCCCACCCACCCCCCCATGTAACTAAAGCCATTGATAATGTTTAACATTCCAAGTCAAAACTAGTCCTTTCCTCGTCCCCACCCTAGCCAACTCTAATCACACTGCCATCCCAGGCCGCCAGAGTG
>DAOWDZ010000062.1 GCA_030638765.1 Desulfocapsa sp. | reverse complement strand
CTGTCATAAAAAGGGAGAAGATTCGTCAAGCGGCTCTGCTGGAAAATGGGATAACGACCGGGTTTGCATGGATAAAAGCCAGGAACCTGTTATACCGTTGACTGCCACGGCTGTTATGAGAATGCAATCGGATCTGGTGAGCAGGGCTGGTTATTATAATCCTGACCTATGATAAAAAAGGATGCGCACGCCGATTACCAGCGTCACCTCGCCTGAAACACTTTCATCATTACACCTTAAAGTATACAGACAGGTTACTGACTGGATCGTTCAAAAGATATTGTTTGCAGGGTTTTCTGAATTAAGTTCGCAAGATCTGACCTGGTTTTGCCAGTGTCATGCTGTTCGTTTTGCTGTAAAGCATCAAAAAAATGACTGGAGAGAGAACGTTCCTGTCTGTTCCAATTCGTGGTATAGCCAAGCTTTACTGGAAGAGTTTCCTCGGTGGACGATGATTGTTTATAATCCCTACGACCATGAGCCCAGTTAATAATATGGCTGTAAAACAGAAATTGACGATCAAGCAGAACATACAGAAGCTGAATGTCTTTCACTGGTCCCACCTGTATTTGCTCGGTATCAAGGCGCATTCCAAGAAGGCGTTTACCTGAAAGAAATTCTTTTCCCTTCAATGCTGTCCCTGCTGCACCAACAAGACCACCGATGGCTGAAAACACCCCAAAGGAAAGACCAGCTGCCGCCACATCAATGCCAGCTCCTACTGCGGCACCGCTCAATGCTCCTGCCATTACCAATTGAGAGGCGTTAAGGCCTAGAAACTCCCAGGTTCTTTCTGCAAAAAGATCCTCCTGAAGCATGGAGTGATCTGGAAGTTCAAGATTAAAAATGTTGTGTTTATACAATGACCGCATTCGTTTCTGGCATTGTTTTTCCTGTCTGCAAAGAAAGCCTTCATACTCTTCATGAAGCTCTCTTTTTAATTTTTCTTCGTCTTGGCCCGCCCTTAACGATAATGTACGGCTGTACACAAGGCTTTGTTCCAAAAGATCAAGTAGCAATTCAACAACTTGGGTATTACGCTGCTGCCAATCCTCCTTAAAAGCAATAACTACTTTTTCAAGCACCGGCTGCAGATCCTGATCGATACTTTTCAGACTTTCCAGTAGTTCAATACGCTCTCCATAGTTTGCTTTACAGGAGTTAAAAAGACGGATTGAATTGAAATGTTTTCTAAATTCCGATTGCCATTTTGCAAGCCATGCGGATTCATCCTCTTTGCAATTAATAATGGCCATACGCGGACAACCGGTAAGGCGCAAAATCTCCATCTCCGCTTTGTCCATGTTTCGAAGTGGTCTTGATCCATCCACAACAAATATAATCCCTGCTCCCCTCAGCAATGGCTGCAACAATTTACAATCATCATCAAAATCAGAATCATTTTTGTGAGCTTCTATAAAATCTACAATCAGTGTCTCATCATTCCCCTGATACTCCTGCATCCATAACAGAGTTTTACGGGGATTCTGGAACCCCGGTGTATCCGTAAATCGTATTATTTCCTTGCCATCAATAGTGACAGGAAACATCTGACACTCTCTGGTTTCGCCAGGCATTGGGCTTACTCGTACAGAATCATCTTCTGCAAGTGTTGATAAAACTGAGGATTTCCCTTCATTTGGGTGACCAACAACTGCAAATTCCGGAATATTCATTGCTCTCATCGCTTCCTTACCAGGGGACTTATTTGCAGACAGGTATCATTCAATGTTGCAGTCTTTTGCTGCCAGACCTGGAGATCTGTTTTCGTTACCGGTGTAAAGATTGTTTCCCGAGCAGGTTTTCCGATAAGTGCCACGATGATAACTGTTTCTTCTCCACAATGAAGCCGAATCTCACGTAGGAACCGCAGCATCTCCTGAATGGGTGGTTGCCAGGCCTCCTGCACAATAAGAATCGGTACATGTTTGGAATCATTCCCTTTATCCATACATGGAATAATCACACTGCTATTCAAGTGGCCTTCATCCATCCGTACTCTCTCCGATACGGAGTAACCATAATTTTGCTGACAAAGCATACCCAACTGACCAGCATCACAATCGTCAAAAAGTTCATCGGGAATAAGGACCAGCAAATCACCATTTACAGCAATGACATTTTCTATCTCTGTCTCAATGGAGGTTGGAAATTCTCTATCAACCACTGGTTTTTCTTCAACAACCTTAACCTCTGGACTAGTAGTATCAAGCCTTGGAGACAGAAGTCTGTGCACAAGCTGATTATGATCAGGGCGATGAAATGAGATTCTGGCAAGAGAACGATTACGACCTATACTGCCAAACACAAAAAATGCCATCCGCGGAAGTAGACAATAACAACAGATTGCAAGACAGAGGAACGGCCACCAGGAAACAAGATCGCTGCTGACCAGATGATAAAAGCCATCTTTAAACACCATTCTACTTCCTTCTATCTGTCCTCCATCAGGATAGCTTGACGCTCCGAGCACCCAGGACCACGGGAGCGCAATCCATTGTACAATACGTTCTACAAACTGAGAGGAAAGCTGAATGGTGGACTGCCAGCCAAAGGCCAGATCAGAGCTTGCCACTTTAATAAAAAAAACACCAAGAACCCCAAAATTAAATGCTATTCCAAAGAGCTGAAAGAGAAGAAAAAGAGGCCATGAAAAGAGCTGTCCATATCCCTTTCCACGGGTACGAACAGCTGTAAGGGCGGCTGCAAACTGTGATCGTTTATGGCTTTCCATACTATCAAACCCATAACGTCTGATCTTAAACAAAAAACCATTCAGCCCCTTATTTACCAGGCTTAATAAAAGGGAAGAGCGCAGGTCAAAACCGCGAAGTTTACGATAACTCCAGGCAAGGATGAGAAGAAAAAGAAAACAGACCTGAAAACCCACAAAAACAAGAAAGAAGAGAGACACATTTACAGGCTGCTCCCCGGAATAACTCAAGAACGACCATGCAAGCCCGGCACCTGATGCCATGGCCAGAAAAGAGAACAGAGACCAGAACAGACCATACAGCTCATACCACATCCTCCCAGGCAGCAAGGCCTGTCCACCTTGAGCCTGATTTTCCTGAGATCTCCGTTCCTGCAACCAGCGAAATATTAACCATTCACGATCCGGTTCTGTATCTGTATCATCAAGAGCTATTTCATTCTGATACAAACTACGATCCCGATCTCGCAGGGCATCCCCCCCTAGCTCTTCTTCAAAGTACTTATCCTGAATAAAAAAATATTCTAAATCCAGAAAATCGGGGATACGCCACAAAGCCTTCATGCTACCTGCTATTCATTATAATTTAAAAAAGAAGTTTCTTTATTCCAGTAAAAGATGCACAATACCAGCTTTCTATATTTTTTTAAAAGATAAGTTAACCTTGGATTTATATTGTGCAGACAACAAGCAATTGGCGGGCAAACCTCCTTCTTCTCATGACAGCCATGATATGGGGCTCTTCCTTCGTAGCTCAGCGCCAGGGAATGGAGCATGTCTCTCCCTTCACTTTTAATGGCGTCCGCTTTGCAATCGGTGCCTGTTCCCTTCTTCCCATCATATTCTTTAGCAGAAATAAAAACAAAAATAACAACACGACCCCACTACTCTCAAAACCACCTATCCTGGGAGGACTCTATCTTGGCATAGTCCTTTTTTGTGGCGCCTCCCTGCAACAGATAGGAATCGTGGAAACAACCGCAGGTAAAGCAGGGTTTATAACAGGACTCTATGTAATCATAGTACCTTTACTAGGTCTTTTCTGGAAACAGCGCACGGGAAGCGGCACTTGGATTGGTGCAATTCTTGCGGTTATCGGTATGTATTTCCTTAGCGTTACTGATAACTTCAATATATCAAAGGGTGATTTTCTGGTTCTTTGCAGCGCACTTTTCTGGGCCATGCATGTGCAGTTGGTTTCGAGACTTTGCCAGAAATACGACGCCCTGCATCTCTCATTTTATCAATTTATATTCTGCGCATTTTTGAGTCTTCTCACTGCTTTTCAATGGGAAGTCATCACCATGAATGGGCTTCGTGGAGCTATGTTTCCCATTCTTTACACCGGAATCTTCTCGGTGGGAATTGCCTACACTTTACAAATTGTTGCACAACAAAAAACACACCCTTCTCATGCGGCCATCATTCTGAGTCTTGAGGCCGTATTTGCCGTTATCAGCGGTTACTTCATCTTAAATGAAATACTCACAATACGAGGACTGTTTGGCTGTACTCTGATGCTTGCCGGAATGCTGTTCTCACAGCTGCTCACCAGAAAAAGTCTTGATCAAATACGAAGAGGTTTACGATGCTCCAAAAAAACATTGAGCTGACGGTTCTTTGCGAAAACAGTGTCGCAGGCCCTTATGGTCTTACTGGAGAACATGGCTGGGCAGTTGGAATAACAACGTCTTCCACACGCCTTCTCTTTGATACTGGTCAGGGACTGGGAAT
>DAOWDZ010000035.1 GCA_030638765.1 Desulfocapsa sp. | reverse complement strand
TATTTTTCACTGCGATGTCCATGTAATTTACAATTTTATGTTCGAGCGGGAAAAGAAATTTCATTACCTCAAGTCATCCTCAAAACGTCCGCCCTGTCCACCCCGGCTCTTCTATTAGCGAGCCTTTGGTGCAACGGACAACCTTCCGGATCAATATCCCATAAACAACTGTTCCACCACCTCACCGCAGACTACCGTGACAGGCCCAACCACCTTCTCATACAGACTGGAAGCAGGGCCACGATCACGCCCCGATCCAGGACACAGGTTCCGAACCCTTCAAGCCTCCTCTCTCTGTAACCCGCTTCACTGCCCAATCTGATTCTGGCCTATAATATCGATACGGATACCTAGGACTCACATTGAGCGGGTGCAGCTTTATGAAGTTTGATATATATTAGCCACACCATCACCAAAGAGTAACAGTATTCGTTTTTTCAGCTCGGTAATGCCGTCAAAAACATATTTAACCCGGTTTCCGACTGTAATTTTGATACGACTGATTCCGCCCATTAACTGAAAAATCCAGCGCAAAGTAGGCGTCTGAGTAGGCTGGTTAATTTGATTAGGAACGGTTTCCTGCTGTTCAGCTAACCGAATACGCATTCGTCTTTCTGCTATCCCGTAAACTAACAGCGAAAGCACCATGACCATAAGTAATGCAGAAATTCGAGACGGCTTTTTTAAAAATAAGGAGGAAGCAAAAAATAAAGGATCCTTCAAAAAACGGAACCCTTGTTCCGCATGGTTTTGTTCCTTATAGGCATCGAGAACTTCCTGTACAGACAGATGTTCTTCATGGATATTAGTGCCTATGATATAACATGCAGCTACTTTTTGCAGTCGATCCACTTTGTCGCTGTCAAGCTGTGCTGCTAAAACTATCTGATAATCAATTGCGACAGGTTGTTCACCTTTTTTCGGACGTCCTTTCCCTTTGTACTGTTTATGTTCTATGATTTCATACGATGATAGGCTGTGGGTCTTCCATCTGCTGGCTAATTTCTCGCCTGCTTTGATTGCATCTTCTACGCAGTGAAAGCGATCCGCTTGCAGGTGAAAAATTGCTTTCTGGATCTTAACTCTTTCTTTTTTTGCCTTTTTTTCGATTTTTTTGACGGATTTTTGACGAGAAGCTTCAGAAGAAACAACATGCCACCTCTGCCTGATTCCATAATGTTCCACATTGAACATCTTGACGTTAGGTCCGTCATCGAATTCCAGCCAGTCATCTGTGTTATCCAAGGCCTGAGTGATAACTTCTTCAACTTCTTTTATATTTTGAGGAATACGGGTGACAAAAAGCAGTTTACTTAAATTTGGGGCATTCTTCCGAGTATACATCTTGCAGTCGGCTACAATATACCGAGGGGTTTCAGACTGTTCAAACTCTTTGATAAGAGCTGCCGCACGATCCTTAAAGACAGTGTTGTCTGAACTGTTACCGTCTAAGCTTTTAAATAAAATTGGAATTCCGCCATCCTGAGTAACCATCATTTCAAGCATGACCTGTTTTAAATCAGGGCGATGGTCTTTAGAATGTCCGTGGGTGATAGAAATCGCCTGCTCATCAGCATCTGGAAGATATTCACCCGTCAGACTGAAAGCGCTTGTATCCAAATGATTGAAACGAAAGTCAATGTTTTCTTTTTCACAGACATCGACAGCTATGTGACTGAAAAGTGCTTCGGTTCCAAAATTGTGCAGACGGTCGAGGACGCGCCCGAGTTTGAAACGATTAAAATCATCGGCATTCACTCCGTCCCTAAACAGCAAAGAAAGAGGACAGTTCTGAAAAAATAAAGGGGTCAACGACAGGGGCTTATTGGAAAAACCTAATCCGTTCAATATCATTCCAGCTACGGTTTCCCCAGCGGACAAAGTTTCATTTTCATAATGGCCCAAGTGGGAGTCAATAAATTCTACCAGCCCGAGATCTTTAATTGTTCCGGCTACTATGCCTAAATGATCAAGTCGTTCAACAGAATATTTTGTCATGATTGCAAGAAGGTTAAAATGAACTATATGGGATGATAGAGAATTTTAATCTATTTTTCAAAAAAGGCAACCCGCTCAATGTGAGT
>DAOWDZ010000201.1 GCA_030638765.1 Desulfocapsa sp. | reverse complement strand
GGGGGAATAACAGGTTCATTATCACCAGCGGCTTTAAAAGACAATTGCCTTGCGCCATCGGCCTCTATAACAATCCGATCAACAAAGGTATATTCATTTATCTGTTCAATTTGAGAACAACTTATCCCTTTTAGTTTTTTGCCTTCCGGTAAAAGATGGTGAGCCACTGTTGCATGACCATGTAAGTTGAGACAGTCCTGTAAAGTATCCTTAAAATCATCATTTTCAAAAAGGACAACATTGGGGGATTGCTGTTCTGTGGGGTGTAGAATTCGTGTGGTGGTGGTGGTTACAACGTTCTGCCTTTTTCCCTGAAATGCATGGGCGAGTAGAAACATAAGGGATGTTTTACCGCCGCCGCCAACGATTGAAATCACCTGGTCATCATCCCTGATCAAGGTGTCAAAAATCACAGACATTTGTTTATAATACTCCTGCACGAGCAGCAATCAGTTCTGCAATAATGCTTATACCAATTTCCTTTGGTGTTTCAGAACCAATCGACATACCAACCGGACAATGCACACGTGCAAAGTCAGCATCGGTATAGCCCTGGTCTCGAAGTTTTGCATAGGTTATATTACGTTTACTTCTACTGCCAATCATTCCAATATATCGAGCCGGAGTTTGCAAAGCCTGATCAAGAGCATCTCTATCGTAGCTGTGCCCGCGTGTGATAATAAGCAGGTAATAATCCTCACCCTGATCAATTGTTTGAAACAGATCTTTAAAATCTTTAATGACATGAGTAGCCATGGCCATGGGAAAACGAGCAGCATTGGAAAATTCGTCACGATCATCACAGACAATCACTTCAAAATCAACATAGCTTGCCAGTTTTGCAACCTCTTTAGAGACATGCCCACCACCTATAAGGACAACTGTTCCTGATTTAGGAAGTGGATCAATGACGATGGATTTACCCTCATGACTTATCAGCTGCGTTCTTCTCTGGCGCATAACAGCCTTAAAATCAATCTTTCCTGATGGTAAAATACTTTTTCGCATATCAACAAAGGATCGTAAAGGACGTTCCGGATCTGTTATATCTATCATCCAGATGCCTTTAGCACCGTCACGAAAGCAATTCTGCGCCTGTTCAAACATGGAGATCATCTCAGGCTCAAGTCTTTCAATAAGGACAAGCTGAACACCACCACAAACCATATCCGTATCTTCACCGGCACCACTTCCTCGCATATCAAATTCAGTGAGTACAGGAACAGCACCGCCCGCAACTTTAATGGCCGCTTCATGGGCCAGGAATTCCATCCTTCCGCCACCAATGGTACCGTGCAGTGTACCATTCTCTTCCACAAACATTTTGGAACCGGGAAGCCGTGGAGCTGAGCCACTTTTATCAATGATGGTTACCAAAGCAACGTTACGATTTTGTTTCAGGTGAGTCAGAATTTCTTTTTCTATCATTGTAAAATACTATTTTTTGAGGTGACGATTGCAATACGATATAAAAAAGGGCGCCTGATTCAATCAGCCGCCCTCAATAAAACTCAACAAAAACAGATACTCTTTTTTGTTAGAATTTTGTGGTCCAGAAAACAGTTGGGTTCAAAATAACATCACTATTTTCCTGGCTAAAGAAACGATTGGAGATCTCAAGTTCAATACCAATGGCAGAATCAGAAAGAAAGTTTCCTTTTCCGACAAAAGAGTCGAGTTTCATTCTTAACTGTGGTTCAGTAATGACAACGGTTTCGTCATTGTATTCCCAGATATCAATAAATCCGCTAAAATCCATATTAACGGATCCGATGGAAAAGGGCTGTCCCCAGGCATAGGTGAACTGCCAGGAGACTTCACTGCTGTCTCTTTCATCTATCATTGTGTAGTCTTTGACCATAAAGGTCACCTGTGAGAATCCCCAGTTTGGCTGCCCAAAGTTAAGGTCAAAGGAAACACCATAGAGAATGGCATCATCAATATAGTCAAAACCGTCACCGATTGGTGACCCACCATTAATTTCAAGCTTCACATATGATTCTTTCAAAAAAGAACCGAGCAGGTTATTCCCCTTATCAGCTCCAAGAATCATTTTATCCAAGCTGAATCTGGACCCAAATTCTCCGTAGAATTGCGCTAGATCAAGTTCGAAATCATCTTTTCCTTCAACATCCATCCACAAAAAGTTATCACCATATTTCCACTCTGAAGCGTGAAGAAAGGTTGTGGTGAGAATATCTGTTTTATCTGCACCATCGAACCCCTTATCTCTTGCGAAATCCATATGTACCTGGATTTCTGTTTTGTGAAAATAGTCTTTAGCGTCAGCTGGAACAGAAAACAGAGTACCTACGGCTAAGGCGCAACCCGCCATCATAATCGAACTTTTTTTCATTTCTTTCTCCTTCTTTAAATGAATAATATCTGGTGAATTTTCACCATGTTAAATACTTTTTATTAAACTGCTAATTTTCGTGCAGCCCTGCCATGTTTATCCAGAAGACCCGGCAGATCCACATCGTTTAACTCTCCATTCTCAACCTTCCAGTTTCCTTTTACCATCACGTAATCAGCTTTATGTGCTCCGCAAAGGAGCAGGGCTGCCAAAGGATCACCAGCACCTGAAAAGCGGGTCTCATCCAATTTAAACAGGGCAAGATCT
>DAOWDZ010000017.1 GCA_030638765.1 Desulfocapsa sp. | reverse complement strand
GACTTTCTCTTTTCATGGAAAAAGAAGCTTTCTGATGGCTTTATTTATAGATCCTCAATAGTTCTCGGTTTTTCCGGTTTTCCCATACTGAATGAGAAAAATGAATTAACAGGGATAAATCATGGGTATGTCGCTTATTTTACCCAGAGGCATCAGCTGATTGATTCCAAGGAAACATTTGCGATAGGGTTGCACATAGAAGATATCATACGGGAAATTAATCGATTAGCCCCAGACAGACTCCAGCGATGCGCAAATAAGAATACGGAAATCTAACAGTAATATCCAGGCGTTACTGTTCGTGCTTCGCCTGTCCTGTTTGTGTGTTTTTGGTCTCTTTTGAGATTTTTGCGCGTAATAGTGCAGCGTCCCTAATTTTTTCATCTGCTGCTTCATGAAGACCATGCTCTTTGAGTTGTTTTCCAAGAGTTTCCAATGTGTTAATGTATGACAATTGGTTTTCTTTTTCATCTGTTCTGTTGCGCTTGTTTTTCAAAAAAGTATCTATAAATTGTAGCGCAATTACGTCTCTGTCTGTTTCCAGTGCTAAAGTAAAGATATTGATAATGATAAAATTGATATCGATACCTGATATGACATGCAGGTAAGACCACTCAGGATCTTCCTTCTCTTCGTATATTGCGGCTTCACTGTAAACGATCTTGTAACAGAGTAAAGCCGTTTCAGAATCTCCCATAATTCTAAAATGATCAGCAAGCATGGCCAGAGTGGTAAGTGCTTTTGCATGGAAGGTCAGTGAATCTTTGTCTTTGCTGATCTTTAGATAGTCCTGGGTAATTCTTAAGAGCTGAGGGTAGAATAGTGGTATTTGTTCTGATGCTTTTGAGGGTGTTTGGGAATGGTATAGAATGATCGGAAATTCAGTATATTCATCACTGTCAAAATGTTTGAGTTCATTGGTTTGCAGAACGGACATAGCTGAATCGTAGTCGCCCATATTAGCATAGATTGCGGCAAGATTGCTGGTCGCTAGAATTGCCATTTCTCCCCAGTCTTCATATTTGTCGGGAAGGGAATTTTTTAGTTGTCGCATTGCTTCCTCATTATTGCCTGTATTTCCATGTAATATACCAAGAGATACTTGAATGATACGGCGAACCTCGGGATCCATTTCATCAGCTAGAGCACTGTGTCCGATAAGGCCATGGTGAAGTGCTTCCCGGTGTCGGCCAAGTACACTTAAAAACATTGCACATTGCATGTGAATCTCACCAAAATCAATATGGTTTTGGTCTATATACGTGAGAGCTTCCTGAAAACTTTTTACCGTTCCGGTAAGGTCAGAGTTTTCTTTTTGCAGCCATCCATATGCGATGAGTTCTTCGCCTGCCATCTGGTTGTTGTTGTCTTTTTTGTATTGCTCCACCGCCATTTTATAATAGTGAAGAGCCATATTTTGGTCTTCGGTAACCTGAAGGCCTTTACGGTAGAAAAGTGCAATCGTATGCATTGCTTTCGCATTTCCTCCGTTTGCAGATTTGTGCAGCAAGTCCATAGCTTTTGCAAGATCCTGGGGCCGACCCTCTGCAAAAGTATACATTCGGGAAAGTGCAAATTGAGCAGTTGCATGATCCTGTTTAGCAGCTTTTAAAAACCAGGCAAAAGCCTGTTTGAAATCACGCTCTACTCCATCGTGTTCTGCGTTGTCGTAGTAGAGTTTAGCGATGTTGAACCAGACTTCCGGGTCTCCATTTTGTACGGCAAGATCAAACCATTTCTGTGCCTCGGTTGTGTTTTTGTCTACTCCTTCACCATTTCGATAAATCCAGGAGAGGATAAATGCGGCTGTTCCATCTCCAAGGGCAGAAGATTTCTTGAAGTATTGAATGGCTTCTTTAATGTTTTGTGCTGCTCCTTCCGGCCAATAGTGGGTTAATCCTTTGTGGCGCATTGCAGTTCCATTTTCCTGTCCCGTATCGGAATGTTTTGCTGGAATTTCGCAATAGGCAATGGTGTTGAAATGCAGGATAAATAGAGTTGCAATGGTTATGGGCTTGAACATGATGGACTTTCCGGGTAAATTTTTATGTTAAGGATACGTTTGTTACATCGTAAATACCTTATCTCATCACTTTGCATCCTTCTCAGGAGGAAGGTACCTGACTGGGAATGACCATGATGTATCTTTCGCCTGAGGATCTGTTTTCCATTGGGTAAACTCAATACATTTTGCATAAGCTGATCTTGGATGCTCCGTTTCCTTTTCACAAACTCCATCGCACCAGCTTAATGTTCCACTTACTTCGCCTGTGTCCGTGCGGTTGTTGGAGTCTGTATTTGGATAAAAAGAGTCCATACATCTGTTAAAACAAACTTTCTCATCGTACTTTGGAGATAAGCCGTCCTGGCATCCCCACAATGAATCCATTTTTACGGCGGTGCGACCAGCGGCACTGATGATCAGTGTTTCTCCACTCTCTAAGGCACCGTCATCTTCGATGTGGCAACTGCTGGTGTCGGCAGGCTCATACAGGACGACGTAGCCTAGACTGTCTTTCATTGTGGAAGAGTGTTGGTTGTAGTTCTCTCTGCCCTTTTGATTACCATCGTTGAAAAGGGTACTTCCGTGGTCACGGCCCAGTATTGCGCTGCTTAAATTAACTGTGCTCCCTTCAGGGCTCTTGTCCCAGAGAAATGGTTGTTCAGGTTTGCGTCCATGAATAGAGCTTCCGCCAATAATACGTATATCACTATTTGCGTTGAATAAGGCTTCGTTGAGAGTAATTTGGAAGTTTCGATCTGTATCTAAGATATTACATTGAGTCTCTGATACCTGTTTGAGGAAATCCGCTAAACAGGAAGTGTTGCTTTCCCGCTGATGTTCATCAGGAACCAGATAGAAACCAGTGATATCGTCATTGTCGATGGAGCCAGTATCTTCTTCAACCGTCAAAAAAATAATTGCGGAAGATTTACCATCCAGAAACTGGGTAGCAATATTGGCAGAAAAATCTTTTCCAAACATCTCTTTTGCCTCTGTGGGGTTCATGAGTTTTCGTTGATTACTCTTTGTGAAATAAGGAAAGTATTTATATTTGCCATTCTCTTCCTTCTCTTCCATACTATTTCGCAGCTTTGTCATGCAGGTTTCATCACATCCTATTGCTACCAGTTGTCTTCTTGAGTCTGCATCACCTTGCGTCGCAGAGAATTGGATGTTATCAGCCCCCAGTATCTTTTCCGCCAGTACCGTTTGCACGTGTGGAACATTGCGCAGTATTTGCACAGTTATTTTGTCGGCTTCTGCTTTGTTTTTGATGATTGCTTCTGTCAGCTCGTTTGATTTGTCCCCATTGAGTGCTTTCTGGGTTTGAAGGCTGAGTGATGAAATGTTGAGCTTGTTAAGGATTTGCAGAGCTGTTTCGTTTCCAAAAAGTATTTTGCTGATATTTTTCTCAGCCTCTTTGCTCCTTTCAGTTAAGTACGATTTGTGTCTCTTGATTTCTTTTTTTGCAACGGTGTATTGTTGGATGTTTTCCGGGGTTTGTTCTCCTTGAGTCGCCTGAGCATAACTTAGCATCAGAATGATTATCTCCCTGTTTTTGTTCTCTTCAAAAGTCATTTCGTTCACAAGATGCATCAGCTGATTACATTCACCATTTTCTCCGGAACCTGTAAAACAGCCCATACGACTTTCAGAGAATTGTGAATCGTCATAGCGGAGCAGGTTTACGACATCAATTAATGAAATTTGAATGATTTCTCCAAGAAGAGCTTTGTGGTTGTTTTTAATTGTAGCGCTGGCTGAATGTGAACTGGTTAATTCCTGTTTTGCTATTTCTATTCTGATGGAATTTAAAGCCTGATACAGGAGAATAAGTTGGATTCTGT
>DAOWDZ010000069.1 GCA_030638765.1 Desulfocapsa sp. | reverse complement strand
CTGTATCATTAATTAAAATGATATCTGGGTCTAAGATTCTATATGAATTTGAAAGTTGAATTCGGTGCTGCCTCCAACCGTTTGCATTGTGTTGGATGATTTTAAGTCTCATGGCAGTTTATTTACAAAAAATTCTATATTAATTAATGTTAGTGAAAATTTATTTACAAAAGTTATTGATCTAGTGAAAATAAAAATAAAAGAGCTTACAATGAAGAACATACAGCTATTCTTCGACTATTCACAAAATGTACAATTGTCTACTTATTTGTAATACTTAAATTTCATTAATTAAATATGTCATATAGAGAACACTCCACTGCCGACGGCCACCTCCACCACATATCATGTGGTGGGGGTGGCAGTCGACAAAAGAGTTACGGTTCTCCACATTAATATCTATATAATTACGGTTAAGCATTACTTATTTAGTAGGGGACCTCAGTCCCTCTCTCCTCCTTCTCAATTCTCCCTCATCCAGTTTGTCAAAGACTTTGACAGACTCAAAAGGGATCATCTTGTTGGTGAAAAGGTACTGGACTTCAGTCTCAGTCACATCTAGGATGGATGGGTGTTTGAAGTTCTTAAAGGGATCAAGGAATGTAATTTTAACTGTTTCCTTCCCTTTAAGCATTTCTTCGGCTGCAACCACAGCGAAGTTTTCCTTCGTGATTATGCTTGTTGAATAATAGTGGATATCCATAGCCTGAATCTCGTCCTTTCTCAAGGCAGAGATAGAGGCCTGACGGGTATCCCTATTATTCAAAAAGTGCCTGCTTTTGATAGGCGTTCTTTTCATCCTAGGCGACGCGGATGCCGATCTTTGTCGCTTTATTTGACTAGCAATTTCCCTTTCCTTTTGTTGGAGGAATCTTGCTTGTTTTTCCCTTTTTTCATTTTCTCTATCCATTCTAACTGCTTCTCTTTGGTTGTTTATCTCAGCTCTCGACTTCTTCCGCTGAGGTGAGATGGCAGTTGCGCCTAATGGAGTAGGTTCTTCATCAATTACGGGAGCGATGTTAACTTCCGCTGATGTTGTTTCTACTGGGAACAATCTTCTTGATGTTGGAGAAGTTGTTTCTGGCGTTGGGAGTGGTGTAGAGGCTTGTAAGGCCTCTAGTATTCTTTTTGAGTCAGCTATTTCGGGGACAATCACATTTGGTAGTCCGTTTGCAACCATTATTTTTGAAAAATAACGGTTGAAGGACCCTGGTTCCACCATGTTGTTAACATGGGACATAATGACACAAGTTAGTATCTTTAGTTCCGTGTTACTATGAGGCCGCGTTGACGTGCTGGCCGCAGTATTCGTACAATTGGTGGAACCACCAGATGTGGTTCTCTCCGCGTAGCTGTTTCTAGGGGCATTGTTGATAACTTCTGCCTTTCTTTTGTCAGCAATAGCAATCCGCCTTTTCGGGCAGAAAGGTGCTAGTGTGGCATGAGGTCCGCTGCAATTCAGGCATTTTTTGAGTGTACTTCTACACTCTCTCCACATATGCTCTGGTGAGCTGCACTCAGAGCATGAGGTTGTAGGTGTTTTACAATCTCTAGCCAAGTGCTTGTTGAAAGTGTAGCACTTGTAGCAGATTGTAATCTCAGTAAAAGTCTCTCTACTGATTTGGCTGCCTGTGATCGACATGTTGCAGCAAAGAAGTCCAGCTTCTAAGGCCTTGTCGACCATTGTTGAGTCCATGAAGATGACCTTCAGGACTTTTTTCTCTTTTAATTTGATTAGGGTTTGCACCTTAGCCCAGCTATTTTGGTGCATTAATTCTGAGGCAAGTTCTTCTTCGCTATTAGAGTAGATTTGGTCATCTACTCTACGAATGAAAATGGTTCTTTTTGCTCGGAATGCGGGCGGTATGATAGTGGTGTAGCCATGCTTATGGAATAAGTCCATGGCATCCTCTTTCATAATACGATCGGCATCCTGGGTATTTTTGGTAATAACCAGGTAGCCGTCGTGCTGTTCAGCAATTTTATTGAAAGCTACATGGAAATGCATATATGCAATTTCTGCAACTTTCGCTGATGAGATCTTTTTTCCTTGTACATTTTGTTTAAGCCGAAGCTTAACTGTACCGTTATTCATTTTAAGTGCTCTTTATTTTATTTTACTCTATATATATATTTCAGTTTATTTTACTTTATTACTTAAACCTGTTTGCTTCCCCCACCCACCCCCCCATGTAACTAAAGCCATTGATAATGTTTAACATTCCAAGTCAAAACTAGTCCTTTCCTCGTCCCCACCCTAGCCACCTCTAATCACACTGCCATCCCAGGCCGCCAGAGTGACGTCACTCACCAGAGTGACGCCACCAGAGTGACGTCACT
>DAOWDZ010000101.1 GCA_030638765.1 Desulfocapsa sp. | reverse complement strand
GTGATTATCCATGTGGCTTCTTATCTGATCAATATAATTTGTAAAGAAAGCCAGAAAACCATGCTGGTTCTCAGTGAGGTGGAACATTCCAGCAAAATGGCTTCGATAGGACGTCTGGCGGCTGGCGTGTCTCATGAAATCAATAATCCTCTTGCCATTATTAATGAAAAGGCCGGTCTCATGAAAGACCTTTTTACTTTCAAAGATGACTACTCTGAAGATCCTAAACTGATGGGACTTATCGATTCCGTACTCAGTTCTGTGGAACGATGTGCTGGAATTACCAAGCGATTGCTGAGTTTTTCCAGAAACCTGGATGTAAGTATCCAAATTGTCACATTGCAGGCAGTCATTGAAGATGTTCTTGGATTTTTACATAAGGAGGCTGAGTATAGAAGTATCCATGTGAATGTTGATGTGGCTGAAAATATCCCTGATTTTGAAACAGACCGGGGGAAGCTCCAGCAAATTCTTGTTAATTTAACTAATAATGCTTTTGCGGCTGTGGAAGACAATGGGCATTTGGACATTATTGCAAGATCTAAAGATACTGACAATATCACAATTAATATAATTGATGATGGTTGTGGAATTCCTGAAAAAAATATTAAACGTATTTTTGATCCTTTTTTCTCAACAAAAACCGAAACAGGGGGAACTGGTCTCGGCCTTTCTATTATTTACGGCCTTGCATTAGAGCTTGGAGGTAAAATTGAGGTAAAGAGTAAAGAAGGAAAAGGGAGTATATTTACAGTTACATTACCGATAAAAAAAGGGAAGAATACAAAGCCACCTATTGATGAAAGATCTTGGGATTATGCAGAGCCGATATAATAGCATACAGCCCTAGAATAAGGAGAATTTAGACGTGAGGGTACTACTTGTTGATGACGAAAAAGATATTGTTTCAACGCTGGCTGAACGACTTTCCTTCAGAGGAATAGAAGCTGTGTGGGTTACCAGTGGTGAAGAAGCTCTCCGCATACTTGAAACAGAGCAATTTGACCTGGCAATCCTGGATGTGAAAATGCCTCACATGAACGGTCTTGAGTTACAGAAAAAAATGAGCGATAAATATCAAGACCTCAAATATTTGTTTTTGACATCTCGTGGTGCTGAAGAAGCCTCTGGGCCAGGTGCTCAATTACTTGGGAAGGAAAATTATTTAAGTAAGCCAATCAAAATGGATTTTCTTCTACAGAAAATGGATGAAGCGTTGAAAGATTAATTCAAGGGATCTGTTTTGCATATGTTACCATGAGGTAGCCATAACCATATTTCTTAAGAAAACATTGTAAATTACTACTGGATTACCCTTCAAAGACGAGCAGTCTTTCAAAACCGCCAAATAATATCGTTTTAAAAAGCGTCATTATACATCCGTTATATTGTTTGGATCTGAGCATCATGAAGTTCGTGATGTTCTCTTAAGTACCGTAAAATCAATAATATGAGGACTTTGTTACGAGGCCTATCTGCCTGCATATGAGGTGTATCCAGGCGGCAGAAGTTGCCTCGTGATCAGAAACTACAAAGGATCTCTTATTGCGGCCTTGGAAAGAACGCATCTTTTTGATAAAATGAAGAAAGAAAATTTTTCAGATACTATATCATCAACTTGATTTTTCGGAAGATGGTTGTAACTCATGTCCTTTAATCAGGTTTTTTCCAGAGTAAATTTAACTTAAAAGGGAATAATTATGACTTGTGTCACGATTTTCAGCAGTGACTTTTGTAATGGGAGCTCGGTTGTTCAAGAGTTGCTTAATAAAAGCGATTTGGCGTTGATTACTGACAACGACATCATAGCAAAGGCAAATAAGCTATCCGGCATGAGCGAAGAAAAACTGGAACGCGCCTTTTTACCCAAGACATCGGTCTTTGATAAATTCACTCACGAAAAAGAAAATGCTCTTGCTCACCTGCGACTGGCTGTGGCTGAAATACTGTCTGAACAAAACCTGCTTATAGCCGGTTATTGTGGGCTTCTTGTTCCAAGGAGGATCACTCATATCCTCAATATTTGCCTTGTCGGAGACATGCAGTATCGCATTGGTGTAGCTATAGAAAATCAAGGTCTCAGTGAAAAAAATGCAAAAAAAATGATCACAGGATTGGATCAGGAAAGAGCCTACTGGGTAAACATTGCCCATAAGAAAGAAGATCCGTGGGATCCTTCACTCTATGATATGGTCATCCCCATAGGGAAAAGCAATATCAAGGATGCTGCCGCACTTATTGATGAATCTCTCAAGAAGGATATTGTCAATGCGACGCCTGCATCTAAGCGTGCTGTAAGCGATTTTCTTCTTGCATCTCAGGTAGCAGTGGCCCTAAGAGCTGAGGGACACGATGTGGAAGTAAGTGCTTCTAATTCAAAAGTAATTTTGACGATCAATAAACAGGTTCTTTTGTTACACCGTCTGGAAGATGAATTGAAAAACATAGTCAGTAATATAGCAGGAGTTGAATCTGTAGAGACGAAAACTGGGAAAAAATTTCATAAGACAAACGTATATCGTAAGTGTGATTTTAATATACCTTCCAAAGTTTTACTTGTAGATGATGAACGTGAGTTCGTTCAAACCTTGTCAGAAAGGCTCATACTGCGTGATATGGGTTCTGCTGTTGCCCATGACGGCCAGTCGGCCCTGGAATTGTTAGAGGAAGATGATCCCGAAGTGTTAGTTTTAGATCTCAAAATGCCCGGATTAGATGGCATAGAGGTGTTGCGGCGCGTTAAGAAAAGTAAGCCGAACGTCGAAGTTATCGTTTTAACGGGTCATGGTTCAGAGACAGACAGGGATACCTGTATGAAGTTAGGTGCCTTTGCGTATATGCACAAGCCAGTAGATATTGAAGTGTTAAGCGCTAAACTCGAAGAGGCAAATAAGAAGGTACAGGAAAATAAAACTGCTCACGAGATGGCGTAGGATTTTGAAATTATCCGAGAAGGAGTAACAGAAGATGAAATTACTACTGGTGGATGATGAGCATGATCTGGTATCCACTCTTGCCGAACGATTATCGCTAAGAGATATTGATGCTGACTGGGTAAGCAATGGTAAAGATGCGCTCACAAAAATTCAGGACACGACCTATGACCTTGCTGTGCTGGATATGAAAATGCCTCACATGAGCGGGTTGGAATTGAGAGAAAGAATTCATGCCATCAAGCCGGAAATAAAGTACATTTTCATGACGGGGCATGGCTCAGCCGAAGATTTTAATGCCGCTGCATCGAAAGAAGGTTCGGATTGCTATCTGGTGAAACCAGTTAACATTGAATTACTCATTGAGAAAATCAGTTCTGTTCTTAATGGGTAATTGAAGAATTGAATGGATGTGCTCAGGAGACTGGCCTGTTACATCCATTCAGCTTCTGAATTTTGTCAGGTAAAGGTCACCTTAAAGAAGTGATGGCTTCCTTTTTTTTGATCCTCTGGTAATTCCCCCGATAAGCATTCCAAGGATAAGTACGCCGCCACCGGCAAGAAACCACTTGACCGCATAGTCACTTCTTAGTGTTTCATTTGTCTGTTTCAGGATCTCCATCTGTTGTGTCAATGTATTATTTTCCAGAGAGATTTTTTGTATATCATCATTGATTTTAATAACATCTGTTGTGTCTAGCCGTAGCTTTTTGTATTTGCTTAGAATCTGATCCCTTTCATTTTTAGTCGAATCGAGTTCCTTTTTTGTGCTGGCAAGATTTGTGGACAGGGTGTCGAGCCGCTGGTTTTTCTCAAGCTCTCTTTGCAGTATGGCCTCTTTTTGGGTGCGCAGTGAATCCACAAGCTCATTCAAGGGTGGTTCGGTGCTTAGAAAGCGACTCAGTATCCAGCCTTCTTTACCGTTTTTAAGGAGTATCTTGGCAAAACCTTCATTTTCTTCAATGAATTTCACTGATGTGCCATCTTTTACCATGGCGATAATCTTATACTCTCTTCCCTGTCCTCTCCTGACAACGGCTTCTGACGTGGGTTTTACGTAGCGAACTTCTGCCTCTGCTGATATTGCTGGAAACAGTACTGTACTGACTTGCAGAAGAATGAGTGCTAACAAATAAACCGAGAGTTTTTTTGATAGGGATGTGGGTTTTTGTGAAGGCATAATATGAATTCCTTGTTTTTAGTTTTTCCTGTTATAACTCAGTCGGCCAAAAAAGGATAGGTTCTGCTGTTTTCCAAATTTTAATAGATATACAAAATAAGTCATGAGAAAAATAGCTTTTGGGTATTCAACCCGGTGTAATATCAAGTGTAAACATTGTGTTGCAGAGGGCGATGTCCGGGAAAATGAGAAGATGGACCTTGTCCGTGCAAAGGAAATCGTAACTGAACTAGCGGTTTCAGGAGTTCGTGGCATAAGCTTTACGGCTGGTGAACCACTGATATACATCGATGATATTTGCGAACTGCTCACCCTTTGCAAGAAGTATGAAATCTATAGCAGGGTTGTGACCAATTCATTCTGGGCAAAAAGTCCTGAACGTGCAGACAGCTCTGTTCTGCAACTCAAATCAAATGGCTTGTCTCAATTGCGTTTGAGTTATAGTCGTTGGCATCAGGAGAATATTCCGCGGCAGAATATTGTGAATGCAGCGAGGAGTTGTGAGAAATTAGGGCTCGATTATTTCGTATCCTTTGTAACTGATTTTTCAAAAGAAGATGATGATTATGAAAGCTTTTTGCGGGAGCATGGGCTTCGTTTCTTTCCGGAGCCGGTTATCTTTTCAGGCAGAGCAAAGCTATTTGAACG
>DAOWDZ010000104.1 GCA_030638765.1 Desulfocapsa sp. | reverse complement strand
TGAACTACGGATGTTGAGTCTGGATATTTTTTTATAACGCTCATACCAAGAGTTATCTAAAAGGGAACTTACAGTTTTCATAGGAAGTTTATTTGTATTTATCGATTAATCAGGAATAGGTGGTTCAATCAGTTCATTGCAGAGATTGTTGCCTTTCTCATAGCCTTTAACCCAAACAGCGAGATAGGTATCCACATAGTCGAGCCACGCAGAAAAATGTTGTGGGTTGGTTGCATGACGATACATTCTCGCCGTAACCACTGCGCTTCCTGCTGCATAATGTCTGCAATCATCACAATCTGTATCCGGTACACAGCAGGCGGCGGCACGATCCCACTTGAGGTCTGTTCGGTACTGGCGGAACGTCCTGCCAAGCCCGATATCTGTGGATGGATTCATGCGTGGATAGGAACAGGAAAAAAGAGAGTGCAGGCCCTATTCGTGGGTATGGGCGACGATATTATAGGGTGAAAAAACAACTGTATCTGGAAATTCAGCCAGAAGTTCACTCATGACAGCCCGTGTCCGAGCCAGTGTTTCAGGAGTGTGTCGCAGATGTCCATCGTAACCAACGGGCGCTGAAAACATATTGAAGGTGATTTGCTGATTATTTGCAGCAAGAGTCTCGGTTACTTCACGGGCCTCATCAATATTTACAGGGGTGAAGGTATAGACCCATATGGCTCTTGTATCATCCCGATAATTTTCCATCTGCCTGACAAGCATGTTTTTTGCCTTTCTGATTTCAAGGCTGGTCTCGTCATTACCCCATACGGAAATATGAATGCGGTAATCGATATCTTTGGAAATGGGCATCAGGCCATTGGTTGCAATGCATCCAAGTGGAATAACATCAAAACAGGTTTTGCAAAGTTCCGGGACATAGCCGGCTTCTGCACCTGCAAGCACTACAAAGGTGATACCACGTTCTTTTTCACCCTCCATGAGATGCTGCCAGTCGGCTGTGTTCAGGTTCTCTTCAGCAAACTGTTTGTCTCCGGCATAATAATAACAGCCTTCGCAGCGAAGATTACAGCGGTTGGACATGTCGTAGGTGGATTCACGCATAAAAAAGTATTTCCGTACTTTTTCAAAGCGTTCTTTGATGGCTGGATCTGCTATGATTTCAGAGAACTTATACTCTGTTTTACTGTGCTTGTTTTCCATGCTTACAACTCTTCTCTACTGTTCTTCTGCAAGTTTGGCACTGATGTATTCAGCAATTATACGCACGGTGGTAAGCTTGGGATAGTCGTCTTCGTCGATTCTGATGCCATATTCGTCACGCAGGACGAGTGCGATGGTGGCAAGATCCATGGAGTCAATTCCAACTTCATCCACCAGATCAAGATCGGCATCAAAGGTTTCGGAAGTAACATCTTCGAGCTTCAGTTCATTTATTATAACGTCAGCAATACGGGTTATTATTTTTGTGGCATCGGTAGTCATGTCTCTTTTTTGCTCCTGTTTGAGGGCCAGAACCAGCCTGCCGGAGCAGACTTCTTCTTCCATACTGCTAATGCGGAAGGAGTAGTGGTGTTCTTTTTTTGCGGCCTTTACATGGATATCGAGGATATCACCAGGCCGGATAATTTTCTTAAATTTAATTCGTGCAATACTTTTTAATAACAGATTTTGTTGTAAAACATCTGCAATGGTCTCTGTGACCATATTCAGTTGGGCAATTCCGGGTAGTATGGGATCTTCTGGAAAATGCCCTTTAAACCATGGAGAATGAGTATCTGTGGTCACCTGTGCAACCACTGCATTGTCTTCATCCAATCCTGATGTAATGTATGAATACCAGATAGTCAAACTCTCTAAGGATTTTCAGATAACTGTTAGTTGTTTGTACCAGTAATAGTTAAAAAATTCAAATGATCGAATAATGTTTCTTCAATATTTAAAACAGACCCTTATTAACGTATCAGAAATTCCCACAGCGGCCCTGAAAAGCCACGTTTGTGCATCTTGCTTACCGTGACTGCAGCCTCATCTCCACCAGATCCTACGATCCAGTTAATTCGTTGATCAGCTTTTTTAATAACCTGTTGTTCTATCATACTGTGACTGATGGCATCACTTTCGTAATAGATAGGGGCAAGCAGGCTGGTTGTGTCTGTTATTTTTTTTTCTTTGATTGCGATATCAAAAAGACCGGTGTGAGGATAGATTCGTATTCCGGTAAAGAAAAAGAAAACCGTTTGTTTCAGGTGTTCGAGGTTCGTAAGTGTTTCATCTATTGTCTTTTTTGTTTCGCCTGGGCCGCCGAGCAGAAAGTAATGTGCTGTGTGGAGTTTGGCATCAATGGCCTGCTGATGTGCAGTAATAACGTTTTTTGGGCTAAATGGTTTTTGGTAGTTTTGCAGCATTGTTTTTGAGAGTGATTCAGTGCCGAATTCCACATGTTTTAATCCGCATTCCTTCATGGTTACAAAATAATCAGCGGGGAGTTTGATTGGTGCGAAAAAACCTCCCCAGGGTATTGAGAGGCCATGTTTTTTGAATGCTTCAGCAACTTTAAGGCTATGAGTGACATCTGAATTAAAGGCAGAGTCAGTTATGAAAATATATTTAGCCCCTTTTTCCTCAAGGCTGAGTGCCATTTCAGCGACACTGTCGGGAGCTACAAGGCGATGCTTCTTACCTTCGATATGCGGATAGGGACAGTATATACAACGGAAAGAACAGCCACGTTTGGTCTGCAGGTTGAGCATTCCACCATGCTCAAGATAGAACTGTGAGTGACTGTTGAGCGCTGCATGTCTCTCGACTTTCCCTGTCCAGGGCTCGATTGGTACGGGGCTTTGTGAGGTAGTAATGAGCCCGGGAATATTTGCAAGTGA
>DAOWDZ010000205.1 GCA_030638765.1 Desulfocapsa sp. | reverse complement strand
GAATCTTTCCCGAAAATTCTATACAAAACAATTCTATTATGATAAATGAATAGTAATTCATTAGTAATGATCCCTGTAATATAAATAGTCTCAAAGGTTTTCATATGCATTTCTTTCATCACAATTTTATTCTCAGCAGGCTATTTATAGCTATTATTCTCTGTTTGTCAGTCTTCTGTAGCGGCATTGCTCTGGCCAAAACAGTCACCCAGGAACCTGTCACTTTGTCCTTTGGGGTTGTTCCACAGCAGTCCGCGACCAAACTTGCCGTAAAATGGGGGCCTGTTTTAAAATATTTAAGCGACAAGACCGGTTACCAGATACAATTCCAAACTGCTAAAGATATCCCGACTTTTGAAAAACGCTGCGGCACAGGCGAATATGATATCGCCTACATGAATCCCTATCACTATATACATTTTCATGACACCCCAGGCTATAACGTGTTTGCCCGGGAACAGTTAAAATCGCTCCAAGGGATCCTGGTGGTCAAAAAAGACAGTCCTCAGCAGAGCCTGAAGGCGTTTGCCGGAAAAACACTGGCTTTTCCATCCCCTGCCGCCTTTGCCGCAAGTATCATAACTCGTGCCCACTTATCAGACCTTGGTGTTCCTTTCACACCGAAATATGTCTCCTCTCATGATTCTGTATATAGAGGCGTTGCCAAAGGATTATTTCCGGGCGGAGGAGGTATTCCACGGACATTTAATAATTTAGATAAAGAAACAAAAGATCAGCTGCAGATACTCTGGACATCAAAAAAATTTACTCCTCATGCCTTTGCCGCTCATCCTCGAATTTCTGAAGAGACAGTAACAACACTCAAAAACGCAATGGTACATATGTGGGATGATCCAGAGGGAAGCAGTCTGCTGACAAAACTGTCAATAAAAGGTTTTATAGCTGATAAGGATAACACCTGGAATGACATCCGAGAGCTTAAGATCAGTCTTCTTTTGGAAGAAGACTCCTCTGACAAGTAAGTAAATTTCCATTAAATTAGACACAATCTAATTTAATGGAATTCTTTTGCAACATCCCATCTTTCAGATACTCCTTACAGAACCTAACGTCATGAAATTAATCCACAATCACTATTTCCACATATTGCATTAAAACGGCATAATTATTGCTATTTTGCAGTAGATAAAAAAAACTACTCACTTTTACATTCAAAAAACGAAAAATCACATGTCATTTCGCTATAAAACAATTATTGGAATCGCACTCATCCAGGCAATTATGCTCTCTTTAATTATCTGGAATAGCATGTCTGTCCTCGTTCAATCAAACGAAACAGCACTTATAAAAAGGACAGGGACAACTGCGGAACTATTCGCCATTTCCAACAAGTCATCAATTCTAGCCATGGATCTTGCTACACTTGAATCTTTTGTGGGTGAACTCTTAAAACGTCCCGATATCAAATATGTACGAATTTTTGGTCAGGACGATATACTATTAGCTCACAGTGGTACAGCACAGATTCCTGCAAGACCATTTAAAGCCGATGATTCTTACGATTCAATCGATGATGGTATCTTTGATACATTTATAGAAATCAATGAAGAAGGTATCAATTATGGCCGTATCGAGATAGGATTCACAACTCAACACCTACGTGCGATACAAACGGCTGCAAAACATAAAATTCTTAGCTTTGCGACCCTTCAAATAATCTTTACAGCCGTATTCTCTTATCTTTTGGGAATCTATCTGACTCGAGCCACGAATCAACTACGGAAAGCTTCAGAAAATATTACATCCGGTAATCTGGGATACCAGATCAAAATAACAGGCAATGATGAACTTACCATGGTGGCGAAATCGTATAATAGAATGTCAGAACAACTCTTTCACGTCGATCAGGCACGAGTGAATGCCGAAAAAGAATTACTTACATTAAACCAAACCCTTGAAAAGAAAGTTGCGCAACGAACAGAAAAACTGCAGAAAGCACTGGATGATGTTAAAACTCTGGAAGGAATACTCCCACTCTGCTCATACTGTAAAAAAATCAGAGATGACAAAGACGTCTGGCATGAAGTGGATTCCTATATATACCAAAATTCTCAGGCAGATATCAGCCATGGTATCTGTCCTGACTGTTTGAGAAGGCACTATCCTGAACACTTTACTCAAGATACCTCTTTCATCCAGGCAAAATAATTATTCTCTTCAACAGGCAGTCCCATACACTATTCGAGGAAAAGCGTATCATGCACAAAACACCGAAAGGAAAAAAGCAGCTCCGCACCTGGTGTCTCAGTGCCCTGTTTTTTTGGTGTACCTTAACAGTTGGATTCCTTTATCTTACTGACAAAAACACCCGAGAAAGCGCAATATTTACAGGGATAGAAATCGGACGATCAATCCTCAAAAAGGACTCTGCCTACGGAATGTGGGCTGTCAGGCACGGTAGCATCTATGTTCCAGTTACCGAAGAAAATCCGCCAAACCCTCTTCTAAGCCATATTCCAGACCGAGAAATCACCTCTCCACAGGGAAAAACATTGACACTGTTGAATCCAGCTCATATGGCTCGTCAGGTTTTTGAACTTGAGGAAAAATTGCATGGAATCGTCGGTCACCTTACCAGCCTTAACGCGATCCAACCGGCCAACAAACCGGATCAATGGGAAAAAAAGGCTCTGCATCAGTTCAACAAAGGTGTCATGGAAGTTGCGGAATTTATAGTAAAAAACGAACACCCTCTCGTTAGAGTTATGATTCCGATAAAAACCCAAACCCGCTGCCTCAAGTGTCATGCGGTACAGGGCTACAAGGAGGGTGACATTCAAGGTGGACTCAGCGTTACTGTTCCCATCACTCACATTTTTTTAAGCACCAAAAAAAACAATTTCACAGATCGCCTCTTTCACCTCACAATTTTCTTAATTGGCCTGGCAGGTCTTTTGACATACTACCTGCAGAGCAGAAAACAACTTACCAAAAATTTTAAAGATGAAAAAAATCTTATCACACAGGATAACCACCTGAAGGCGATCGTTGACAATATGTCAAATGGCCTCGCAGTCTATAACGTTCTTGGTGCTGGAGAAAATTTTATCATCAAAAATATTAACCCTGCAGGACTTAAAAGTATCAATCGAACACTCAACGACGTGAAAGGGAAAAAGATCACTGAAGCCTTTCCAGGTGTTGTTGAGATGGGTTTACTGGCTGCTTTTAAACGAGTATGGAAAACAGGGACTCCCGAACATGTTCCCTTTACCAATTATACTGACGATCGAATTTTTCTTTGGGTGGAAAACTATGTGTATAAACTTCCCACCGGGGAAATTGTAGCGGTATTTGACGACATCACTATCAGAAAAAAAGCTGAAGAAACCATTCTTTTAAAAACCGCTGAATGGGAAAAAACATTCGATGCCATTCCTGATATCATTACCCTGCAAAACAGGGATATGACAATCATCCGTGCAAACCAGGCTGCATTTGAATTCTTTCAAATGGACCCTGATGAACTTTTAGGAACAACCTGCCACCAACTCTTTAGAGGCGAATCAGAACCATGTCCCGGATGCCCCGGTATTGATTCCTTTTGTGACAATAAAAAACACACCAGCATAATAGAACATAATTCCCTCGATGCTGTCTTTCATGTCAACTCTGCACCTATTTTTGACAACAACAATGAAGTTCAATATTTTGTTTATATTGCACAGGATATTACCAATACAAAAAGACTGGAGGATGAACTCTTCCAGGCACACAAGATGGAAGCAATTGGCACCCTTGCGGGAGGAATTGCCCATGATTTCAACAATATACTTTCAGCAATTATCGGTTATGCCGAACTTGCTTTAGTTACAATTCCTGAAGATAGCCAGGCACAAAAAGATGTCACTCAGGTTCTTACAGCTAGTAAGCGTGCAACAGAACTCGTCAAACAAATACTCACCTTCAGTCGTAAAAATGGTCAGAAAAAGCTACCTTTAAAGCTTCACTTGATTGTAAAAGAAGCCTTAAAACTGATGCGCTCTTCCCTCCCCGCAACCATTGATATCCAATCCACCATTGACCAGGAACATTGTATGGTGCTTGCCAATCCCACTGGTATTCATCAAATTGTGGTGAACCTCTGTACAAACGCACTTCATGCCATTGATGGTGAAAAGGGAACTCTGAAGTTAACATTAGAGCAGGTGACGGTTGATCCAGCAAAAATTCCTGCCACAGTAAAAGGTGAAACCAATCTTTTCGTCCGATTGTCAGTAAAAGATAGTGGTAAGGGGATGGATGAAAAAACAGCAGCCCGAATTTTCGAACCATATTTCACCACCAAAAGTGACGACGAAGGAACAGGGCTTGGCCTTGCCGTAATCCATGGTATTGTTGAAGAATGTTTAGGGTTTATAGAGGTTGAAACGGCCCTGGGCATGGGCACCACGATTCATATTTACCTGCCAGCTATTAAGACTGAAGAATCATCAATAACCCATGATTACACCACAAAGCAGCTTCAGACAGGAACAGAGACTGTTCTCGTTATTGATGATGAACCAACGATCACCGATATCGCCCAAACACTTCTAAAGAGTCTTGGCTATACTGTTGTAATAGAGAACAGCAGTACTGCAGCATTGAAAATTTTTGAAGCAGCGCCTGAAAGGTTTGACCTGGTCATTACCGACCAGACTATGCCCGATTTAGTTGGTACTGAACTTGCTAAACGTATGCTTAAACTCAACGCGTCCTTACCTATAATTCTCTGTTCCGGATATGCCTCCACTCTCACGGAGAATACTATTGCTGAATCTGGCATTAAGTGTGTTGTCAGCAAACCAATTGATCAGAGAACACTTGCAGAAATTGTCAGATCTGCCCTGGATACACACTAATAGAAAAGCATTGTGCTTTACATGATATGAACCTCTTTACTAAATACTTCATTTCCATATTTTTTCCCTGGGTCATTGTGCTCTGTTTATTTTTTACCTACTTTTTTTTCTCTCAGGGATGGAAGATAAACACTCTGCGTCTCGAAAATGAACGTATCAATATCCAAGTCGGCCAGAGGGCTATCCATCAGGAATTCCAGACGGTCATGTCTGATGCTCTCATCCTTTCTCAACATAATTCATTTCAATGCAGGCTACACGCTCTCACCAGCGACGCCCAACAGAGATTAGAATTTGACTTCATGCTTTTTTCAAAAATGAAAGGAGTCCACGATCAGGTTCGTTTTCTTGATACTAAAGGGCAGGAAATTGCCCGAGTGAATTATGATGGTGGAAAGGTAACTGCGGTGCCTGAAACATCATTACAAAATAAAGGTACTCGTTACTATTTCCTCAATTCTTTGGCAACACCCAGATCAAAACTCTATATCTCCCCCCTTGATCTTAATATGGAGCATGGAGAAATCGAACTTCCACATAAACCGATGATTCGTTTCGGTACACCTGTCTTTAATCCACAAGGTGAGAAAATGGGAATACTGCTGCTTAATTATCTGGCTGAAAATTTACTGAATCATTTTTCAGATTCTGTTGCACCCATAAGAGATCACGTATCAATCCTCAATGAGGAAGGATATTGGCTCAAGAATCCTCAACCTGATAAAGAATGGGGATTTATGTTCAAAAATAATCATAATATTAACAACTCACACCCAGAAGAATGGAAAAGAGTTCTCTCTGAAGAAAATGGTCAGTTTTATACAAAAAATGGACTATTTACCTATACAACAATTCACCTTTTCCAATCACTACAACTCAATAACGAGCAAGGGGTAGCAGAGAAAAAGTATGCAAAAGATAGTGCGTATCTATGGAAGGTGGTTTCCCATATAACACCTGAAATCATTTATGCTGAAAAAATATCACGAGTAACTGCCCTCGTAAAAATTGCTACGCCCATATTTGTATTGCTCATTATATTCAGCTGGAGACTCGCACTTGCCAGAGTAAAAAATAAACAGGATGAGATCCTGCTCAAGCAACAAGCCACCATTGACCCCTTAACCAGATTGCCAAATCGGCAACTTTTCCATGATCGCCTGTCACGTTGCCTTCTGAACAGTAAACGGCTAGAAACACAATTTGCTCTACTTTTTATTGATCTCGATCGATTTAAAACCGTTAATGATACTTTAGGACACGCCGCCGGGGATCACCTGCTCCAGGAAGTGGCAGAAAGGCTCCAGCAAAGTATACGTGAATCTGACACCGTTGCCCGAATTGGTGGCGATGAATTCACCATTATTCTCAATTCTATTACGGAAAGCAGTGGTGTCACAAGAGTCGCCCAAATCATTGTCGATATTCTGTCTGAACCATTCCTTATCAGTGAAGAACACGCAGAGATAGGAGCAAGCGTCGGTATAGCAATATATCCACAGGATGGGACGGATGGAACCAGCTTGATGCAGAATGCCGATAAGGCAATGTATGAGGCAAAAAAGAATGGGAAGAGCAGGTTTTGTTTTTTCGATACAATAGGATAAAATGGTGTCAGGTATTCATTTATTCCACGATCTGACACCATTCAATTTTCATTAACCGATGACCTTAAAAGAAGTGAATTTTCAAGCCAATAGTGGCAGTCATACCACTAATATCCAGATCATCTTCAGAAATAGTGTCAATATCACTAAAACGATACAAAACTTCTCCAAACAATTTAAATAACGAATCGACTAACTCAATATCCACACCTGCTCCAACATAGCCACCAAACTCTGAGTCGATATCAATTTTCTCTGTATCTATGTAATTATAGGAAATTCCGCCAAGAATATATGGATCTATTCCACTATCTGGAAGGATGTGCAGTTGTGCACCCAGATCTATTGGAGTAACTTGAATTTCATCAGTTCCAAGATCACTGCTTTCGAAATAGTGAATCCTACCGTCCAACCTGAAATTATCAAGAATAAATGGTATACTGACGCCCACACCAGCGCCCAATGTGCCATCCATACCATCCTTATCCCAGTAACTGCCAAATCCATACACATCAATGGCAAAAGCCTGAGAACTGCAACACAGAACACTAAAAAGTAATCCTGCCAATACTCTCTTTATCATCTTTATCTCCAACTCAATTTCTGGTAAGTGTTTTCATTTCATATCAGCCTTATTCGTTATTCTCAGCCACGGAATCAAGGGTGTCCATTAATGCCTTATAGCGCTCAAGATAATGTTCCTGCTCACGAATTCCTTCAATTACTTCTTCAGTTTGTGTCTTGATTTTATCTCGTAATGTCTTTAGCCCTTTTGGTTTAATTGTTTCAAGAGCCTCTGTTGAGTAGAGATGACTATATTCCGCTGAAAACAGCTCCTCAGGTCTTGCAAGACAGGTATAGAGAGTTTTCTTACGAGGTGCTTTGGTTTTCTTTATAGCTTCAGCAAGTTGCCGGGTAGTGTAGTTCTTGATAACTGCTTCTTCAGCGAGACTTTGCTTTTTAGCCTGATCCGAGACTGGCAGTAATAAAAGTTTTTGGGATGTGTTGAGCTGTCCAAGCGCTTGGACAGCTGAAAAATCATGCTCTTGTATAACAAGATTCACAGCATTGAAAAGCCAGGATTTTTTAGGAGAATCCTCTTGCTGTTTCTGGAGATGCTGAACTAATTGTGTGTATGACAAATCCTTTGTTGGTGTTTTTAGACGGGCAAGTTCGATTCTACCATCATAAAAACTATCAATGATGTACTGACCGGCCTCCAGCAAAGCATTTTTATAATGAGAGAAGAATATCCCAGCCAGTTTCGCATGTGCCTCTTTAACAAGTTTGATATCCGGTTGTTCTTCGGACATCAGCAAAGAATCATCGGTATTTACAGTTGACCCTACAAGCAATTTATCCGTATCTATGACTGATACTTGTTCATCTACAGTATCTTCGGGCTCAGCGAGTTCTGTGCCTCCAGTAAACATATTAATTGCAGCAGACAAACGTTGTGCAATGTCTGCAAGATTATCGTTTTCATCTCGTAGTATATGTTTACGAAATTCAAGATGAAATGATGTTACCCGTTTATCAGGGAAAAATCGGGCTTGTCTGAATAATTGATTGAGATTAGATGGTTTTCCTGCACTAAAATGTAATGAATTCGTAGGAAAGGAGACAATTCCCTTACTTTCAAAAGATTCAACAAGATCCTGAACTTCTTTTTCTGTGGCAGTCAGGCTCTCATCTTTAGCACCCGTGATGATTCCTTTACCAGAACCAATAAGAATATCGACTTCCGCATTGCTTGCCTCGACAATATCCTTGCATGCGTTATTGAATAATGAGACAGATCCGCAATGAATATAAAAAATGTATGGCTTATCTTCTCTGCCAATAATTTCATGCTTGTATTGGACGATTGATCGTACAAACTCGTTATACACATCGGGAATCTTCGTTTCATACTCATCAATATCGTCCAGATTACAGATTTTATATATTGTGCTGCAACGTGGCTTTTCTTTTCTTTTTGGCTTACGATAAACCGTATTTAATACAGCATAGCAATCCAATTTCTTTTGTATCAGTCTTGTAATAGCTCCAGTATCATCATCTCCTGGATAAGCGTGTGGTGCCACCAGAATAATGTTATTTGTTCCGGAAAATACTTCAAACTCTTTCATAATATATGATCCTGTTTATTTTGATGAAGCATACCAACAATCTTATCTCGCCGGAGATTGTACAATTTGTGCCTAAAACGGCTAGAACAATTTTATAATTTTCAATTCACAAAGTAGTAATTTTTTCATTTTACGGAACATCACCGCCAGATATCTGCTTCTTTGTTCAGGTGGATACCGGGAATAAGATCCTTACAGTTGTCCCTTCCCCCAAAGTACTTTCAACAGTCAACGCACCATAATGTGAATGCATGTAACCTACTGTTAAAGCGAGGCCAAGACCTCTACCGACAAACCTGCTAGTATAGAAGGGCTCAAAAACCCGTGGGAGATTCTCTTCACTAATACCTTGCCCGGAATCTTTAATCTGACAATACGCAAACATACCATCCTTCAGATTCTCACCTTTAAAAATAACAGGAAAAGATTCCACTGCAAAGAAATCTGTTCCGAATGTTATCTCAATCGTCCCTGTACAATCAGTTAAAGATTCTATGGCATTGCTATAAACATTCCCTATTACCTCCTTGATTTGAAGCTCATCAAGGGAACAGTGGATATCCTGTTCTGCTGGAACAATTTCAAGAATAATTGAGGGCAGCAGTTGACTTTCCAACGCAGAGATACTTTCTCTCACCAGAATTTCAAGCGAAACATCCATCATTTCACATGGTTGTTGCCCTACATAACTAAGCATCATACTACCAACCTGAGAAGCACCTTTACCTGCTATTGCAGCAGCCGAAATCATCTCATATTCCCTGGTTTTTTTCGGTAGAAGTTTAAGAGCAAAGTCCAAATTCCCATTTACAACCATCATACTATTGTTAAAACGATGAGCAATGGCCTGAGCCATGGTTTTCAGGCTCTCAAATTTCTTGAGCTGTTCTTTTTGACTACTCAGTTTTCTCTTTTGTTTTTCTGCCTCTTTTTGTGCTGAAATATCAAGATGAATCCCGAGAGCATGATTCGCATTCCCTTTGCCATCACGCTCAAAAACCTTTCCTACATCCAGAATCCAAATCCATTTCCCAGACTTATGTCGCAAACGATACTCAGTCATAAACAGAGCAGTACGTCCTTCAAGGTGATCAGTCAGCTGTCTACTAATCTCTTCTTTTTCCTCAGGATGCACAAGGTTTTCCCAGGTGGAAAGATCCGGTTTTATCTCATCGAGTGTATAGCCCAGCATCTCAACCCAGCGTTCATTTACAATTAAAGCCCCTGTCTCGATATTCCAGTCCCATGTTCCAAGATGCGCTCCTTTAACGATAAGTTCCAATCGCTTGCTTGATTCAACGACTTCTCGCATACGTTCTTCGAGACTCTCGTTTGTCATTAGCAACTGCATCTCATTTTTTTCTATTACTTTGTACACACCATTTGAAATCCTGTAAAAAACAAACAAGACAACTAGAGAAAAAAAGAACACTGAAAATAGAGAAAAAGTGACAATTCGTCGAATCTCACCTTTTAAAGCCTGATTCTTTTTCATTATTGTTTCATTCACTTCATCTAAAAAAACACTGCTGGTAATGATCCACTGCAGTGGTTCATAGAGGTAGAAAAGAGTGAGTTTTTGGTTGATTTGTCCCTGATCAGATTTCGCATGTTTATAAATTATGTAGGAATAGCCCTGTTTTTGAATATCACTGACGACCTCCTTAAGAAAAAGTTTATTATCCTCATCTACCTTATCATCAGAAATCAACTGACCTACAGCCTTCGCCCTGTTGTTATAAAAAAGAATCCTGGCAAAATCTTTACCTCCTTCAGGTTTAAGAAGTTTTAAAATAAACGTATAGGGCGCACCTGTCATGTCGGCGTGATTAATCCTCTCCAGCACTCTCTGTTCAACCTCGGGCATCGTTCCTAATTTTGTCGTAACATAGTCTAAAAAATTTACAATCCCATCCACGTCACTCTTAATGTTTTCATACTGTCTTGTTGTGAATTCTTCTTTAAAATCATTTATATTTGCCCTGTGATACTCCTGTAATGTATTGATATAGTACAAACTAACCATAAGCGTTACAGCAAGGATGAAAACGAGCGGCAATATAACAATTTTTGTTTTGAAAGAGGTTGATTGCATCCACTTGCCCTTCTTTAAAATTAAGAGTAACAATATTCAATGGCAGATAATATAGTTTAATGCTATCGCTTCTACAATGGAAAGTCCAATAACAACGGACGTAATTCACAGGAATCGTTGGTTATGGCGATGAATAGTCAATATCTTCCAAATACTACAATATTGACTTTTTGTTACTTCGAAAAAAAAACAACCTACTACTATAAATTGTATGCAACAATATTCAATATGGTACAATGTTATTGTACTTACTACGTACACCAACTCACCAGTAATTTAACCAAACAGTTAACATGGGTACTGCAATGACTCCAGAAATCCTCATCCCCTTATCTTTTGTTATTTTTGTGGGCACAAGCATATTAGTTGGAAGTTACAATAAGTTTATTAAATATAGAAACAAAATTGAAGAGGCGCTGAATAACATTGATGTGGCTCTTAAACGAAGGGCTAATCTGATACCTGGCCTTGTACAGATTATTAAGGGATACAGCGCCCACGAAGATGAGATCTACCAGAAAAAGACCCAACAACTCAGCAAGATTTCCAATCCTGATCGAGTGGAACAGGAACGGGAAATCACACATAACATTGGTGGATTACT
>DAOWDZ010000256.1 GCA_030638765.1 Desulfocapsa sp. | reverse complement strand
TGGGCCTCTCCGTGGAATGTCCTATTTTATGTATGAATATGTGGAAGGAATTCAAGGGGAAGAATATCTCAAGAGCATGACCCATTCTCCAAGGAAAGCAGCAGAAATAATAACATCTATCCTTGAAGTTATTGATACAATGCAGAATCTTCACCTGATACACGGTGATATTCGTTTGGCAAACTTTGTTTTCAGTAAAGAAACTCTCTATTTATTGGACTTTGACGATGTTCGTTACACAAGCTGGTACAAAACATCATCAATGAATAATAGAGATATCAGAGGATTTAGAAAGGACCTTTGCTATAACGCACCTGAAACCTTACAAGACCAGTTACTTAAGCAAATTGATACATACTGTTTGGAAAAAGGCATCATAATAAGCGGTCCCGATTATCAACGTAGCTCTACCTGAGCCACTCACTCAAAAAATACGCAGACAAATCAACTTGGATATCAGGTACATTGCTTACAGTTACCAATATGCTTATCCAGGCCATTTTCACACCATTTCTTTTTCCTTTCAAGAGAATCTGATAATAAATCATTGTTTTGCTGTAAATAATCCCTTGATTGAGAAGGATGATAAAGATGAAACGCCAAAGCATTGAATTTCACATTTTGCCTTCGCACATTGACATTTAACAGTCGGGCTGCAAACTCTGTGTCTTCATGCCCCCATCCGATAAAATCCTCATTGAATCCATTTACTTTAATGGCATCATTTTTCCAGAAAGCAAAATTACACGTTTTTATCCCGCCAACCCTGCTATTTCTAAAAGAAAGTATTTTTGACAAAAAACGGGATCGAATACAATTTTTACGGTTACCGACATCTTCACCAAATAAACTTACCCGAACATCTCCAGTTTTAATAATTTGTTCCGTTGCCTTCTTACTCAGGATCACTCTTGATCCTTGAACAAAGTAACCGGGGGTAGCATAATGCAGATGGTCTTCAACAAAATGTTTATCAAGCATAATATCTCCATCAACAAGGATACAATAATCAGCCATACTTCGCGCCATTGCCATATTTCGGCACCTTGCAGGGCGAAAACCTTCATCCTCCTGCCAGCAATGATACACTGGCATCTCAGCATTCTGACGCATAGTCTTGACCAAATCAGCAATTTCTGATGTGGATCCGTCGTCAGCAATAATTATTTCTGAAGGCAGCAGAGTTTGATTTAATGCTGTTTGCATTGTCAATCGTAAGGTATCAACATTATTATAAGTAGTAATGATAAGGGATATATTCATGTTGATACCATCGATAAGATTCTTATACGTTTGTTAAAGGTTACAGTAGGGTCTGAGCATGTTCATAGACCTGTTCCACTGAAATGGAATACATGCAGGTGAGTTTTTCACAACTTCTCTTTCTACAGCCAAGACAATCAAGTGTTTCATTCCGTACAATTTTACTGGGTACTTTATAAGGACCAACGAGTTCAGGATTTGTGGGTCCAAAAAGAGCAACTACCGGGATTCCGGCAAGAGCAGCCATATGCATTGGCCCGGAATCAACTCCAATATACAAAGATGATTGTTTAATAAGAGTAGCCGATTGAATAAGAGATAACCGTCCACCAGTTATGAATGGGCGTGTAGTCATCAGCTCTGCAATATTTTCCAATACCGGACGGTCATAATGAGAGCCGGCCAAAACCACCCTGACATCTGCATCCTGTTGCAGTCTGTCTCCTAATGCTGCCCATCGCTCAGGTGGCCAGAATTTACTTTCCCAACGCCCAACCGGATTAAAATAAACCAGATCTTTTGTTTCTCCATGAAGAAACTCATCTACAACTTTCTGATCCAAGTCATTGGTTTGCAGGAAAAAGTCCTCATTCTCAATTGTAGCCTTAAGAAATGGACCAAAAAGTAGGTTTTTATCTTGAGCGTGGATTATTTCTTGGGGAACTTTCACTAAATTATTCTGAAAAAATGTATTCAGTTCCTTTGCATCAGAAAAACCTATCCGTACTCCACCAGGATTACAAAAGGAAAACATACCACTTCGGAAAGAAGCGTGAAGATCAAGAACCAAATCAAAGGGATTTCCAACAAATGCTTTTCGTAATTCAAGAAATGTCCTAAGAGTAGCAGTTATAGCTTTAAAGAATGCACTCCTGGGGGCTGACGGTTCACTCGTTGAAGGAATATCGATTACAAATACTTCATCAACACTTAAATCCCGTTCGACAATCGACGAAAAAGCTTTTTGCACAACCCAACCAATTGAAACTTCAGGATAACAGCGTTTTAACGCATGAACCAGAGGAAGCGTATGGATAATATCCCCTAGTGAGCTTTGCTTAATTATTAATATCTTCTGGGATTGAAGTATAATTCCTGATCCGTTCTCCTTTCTCATTTCAGACAACGACGGCGAGTTTGTATTTATAGATTGAGTCATAGTTTGTTATTTATCATTGATATTACTAGCCTACCACGCCAGGTATTCCAATACAATTAACGAAAGAAAGGGAATAGGGTGCGCTGTAAGAAGACGAGGATACTATACGCAGCCTGCTCAATTATGCTACTTTTCTTTGCCATTTTTTAATATGCATCCGCCAACCGCGCCAACCCAATCTTTGCTTGTTCTTTTTCTTAAAACAGTATACAGAATCATAACATTTTAATACAATATGCTAAAAGAGTACTGGACTGATATCTGAACTTTTTCTTTATGCAAGCCGGTAATCTTGTAAACTAAACAGTAACTATCTAAAAAAAACAATTGGGTTCATTATGACAACCTTTCCAATACAAGCAAGCACAACCTACCGCCTACGGGAAAAATTCAAAAGTCTGATGGGCTATAAGAGTTTTTTACGTAACGTATCAAAAATTGATAGTAAATCGAACCTTCCTTTTGACGAAGCTCTAAGACCTCAGCTAAGTGGTTATCCGAGAAATCACAATTATGAAATATATCAGGGCAAACTCATTCCCAGTTTCAAACTTTACGAACGTCTTCGTCTCGTTCTTTCAGCATTTCCTGAACCCCTGGAGAGTTTTCTGGACATTGGTTGTTGCCGTGGATTTTATGTTATGAGCGCGGCCCTTAAGCCCTCTTGTAAAAAAGCTGTCGGTATTGATGTTCACAAACCTTTTACCGATCTAGCCACTCATGTCTCAGATCATATGGGACTGACCAATACCAGTTTTCACGTAGCTACCCTTGACAAACTGGTGGCTGATCCTGAAAAATACCATGCCCCTTATCAAACCATACTCCTCATAGGTACCTATCATTATCTCTTTTGGGGAAGTGAAGTAGATTCTCACTCATTTGGTGATCATGACACCATCCTTCAGGCTCTTTCAAAGCTTTGTACCAAGAGAGTTATTCTTTCTGGTCGTCTTGAGATTGATCGCCTACCGGAATACAATCGTGGCAATGCAGAGGATTCAGAACGTGCCGCTCAATATACTACTGAAAACTTTGTTAAATGTGCTGAAAAATATTTTACGGTTAAATGTCTTGGTTATCTGGGAACATATCCACTCCTGCAATTGGACAAGAAGGATCTTCCTGTCAGCTAAGAAAATGAATATTCTCCTTATCACTATCATTGCAATCCCGCCAAAGCCGTGGCGGCAAATGCTTCTCCTCCTCTCGAAGCAGGAAAACTTTAACCTTGGACTGGTTTATCAGGAAGGTTCTGAGCATGACGAAGAACTCCATAATAGTGGTATTGACATAAACCACCTCCATATCCATTCTAAGTTTGACCGGTCTGCAGGAAAGAAATTAAAGCAAATAATACTCAAAAAGCACTATGATATCATTTATGCAACAACCAGCCAATCTTTGGCCGTAGCCTTAAGAGTTACAAAGAATATGACCCATCAACCTCTTTGTGTTGGCTATCGTGGAGCTTTGGGAGTATTAAGCAAATTTGATCCAGGCAATTGGATTTCATACCACAACTCTCGACTTCGTGGAATTATATGCCTTTCCAATGCCATTCAAGAAGACCTGAAAAAAAGTCGCTGTAAAGCAAAATTAAAGACCATTCCTCTTGGCCTGGATCCATCCTGGTATCAACACCCCGGACGTAAAGTTCTAAAGGAATTTTCCATTACAGACAAAGATTTTGTTGTTGCCTGCATCGCAACTATTAGACCAGTAAAAGGCATTGACCTGTTATTGTCAGCTATTAGCCAACTAGACAAAATACCAAACCTGAAACTGTTACTAATTGGGCCACTCAAAGACCCTGTTGTTGAAGAAATGCTCAAACTTCCCGCACTAAAGGATCGTGTTATCGCTTGTGGTCAAAGAAATGATGCCCAACAGTTGATTAGTGGGGCTGATGTTTATGTACAGCCTTCACGCAGGGAGGGTTTATGTAAGGCTGTTATGGAGGCTATGTTTCAAAAAGTGGCTCCTGTTA
>DAOWDZ010000282.1 GCA_030638765.1 Desulfocapsa sp. | reverse complement strand
CTTGGTCAAGTGGTTCATAAAATATTGCATAGTTGATTATTCTTACTATCAAAAACAGGTGTTGGGTTATGCTAGACATAACTTGACAGGTTGACATTCAACTTACCAGTCATAGTTGATGTGAGCGTTAAGATTGACAGATAGAGGCTGATTATTCTGTTCTTCTTCATCAACTTTATTTACTTTTGAAGTAATTTGAACTGTATGAATAAAATAATTATTTATACCATCGGTGCTGTATTCCTATTTGGGGTGTTGTTTAGAATCCTGTTTGCGCTTTTGTACCCTGAAAAGTTTGCTGACGGAGCAAGAAAAGTACTCTTTCTTGAGGATAGAGAGAAGAAAATCTTTCGATCTGCCAAAAGGCAACAAAAAAACAATCAAAGTAACAAGTCATTCTGATTGTTTTGGTTGAGTTATGTCCAACCGTATTATTCCCTCCTTTAATGAGTGTTGTAATGTCTGCACTTATTCGTTGTGTTTGTAAAAACGTACTGGAAGGTACTGTTGTTATACGTTATCCTATTAATACTACCTTGAAAAATTGCCTTTTCGCCCCAACTCTTTTTTGATTACAGGAATTTGATATGGAAGAACTTTCGAAATCTCAACGTGCCCGACTTGCAATCCGTACTTTTAAAACTATTGCCGATGCTTTGGTTTTACGAGGGTTTTACAAACCATCCGGGAGGTCAGGTGAAAAACTAGCAGAATCATTACAACTTTTTGAGCCTGAGATTTACGGTTCCATGAGTGATAATCGAATTGTTGAGCTTCAAGGGCTTGAATATGTAATGGACAGGATGCCCCGAGGTATTGAAAAATGTACCCGTATAATAATGACTGCAGATGAAGATTTCAATGACACGTCATTTGAAAAAATTACTCCCCTGAAGAGACGCAGGCACTCTTATATCGTTTCTGATAAAGAAATATGTTTTGTGATTACCCGTGGCTTAACAGAAATTTATGATATTTTGACCCATATAACGTTCTTGAACATTGAATCTCAAAAAATTCATCGTCAAATATGTCATAAGGACGCAGGAACCTGTTCTGAGTGGCGTGAACTCGAGTCTGTTGTAGAAAAAGAGGCTGACCTTGACGGTTCTTTATTGGATCAAGCTATTTGGACATTGTCAATTATTCTGGGAAGAACATATAAGGAAGCACGTGAAACGTATCGAAGCTTTGATCGTCATCACAATAAAAATGGTAATTACAATAACGGTATTTTTGCCACAATCTATGCAATGGGGCAACGCATTGTAGAAGAAACAAAATCTAAAGATGAGTTGCTTACTCTCTACTTTACACCTTCTTTACAGGAGATGATCGGGCGCCATAAATATGCAACTCTCTGGGCAGAAAATGTAAAACACACTCTTCGTGATCTTGGTTTGCAGGATCGCATTCTCCATGTGGTCAGTGCTAATATGCACTCCATGAAAAATACGCTTTACGGTGCAGGTTTTTTAAAAGAACAGGGTAAGAAGGTTCCTGAAAATGTTTATTCCATGATACGAGAACTTCGAGGATTTGATGATGACGTGAGTGCTTATGGTTCTGACTACGGATTTACCTATCTTGCCGATACATCAGAATCTGATATTGACGTGATGATCTTTGATACTTCGAAACTATCACAGAAAAACATCCATGATGATATAAAATGTGATTTTGAATACATGAAGCAAGTAAATCCTGTTATCGTGGTCATTGACTATCCATTTGGTACTCAAGCATTTGATATCTTGGATGAACTACTTTGTCCTTGCCATTTTGAAGATGAAACAATTTCTTTCAGAGTGGATTCTGTTAATGTTATGGGTAAGGCAGGAACACTCTCAGGAGACATAGGCGATATAATGCTTGCAACAGCTCACGTTATGCAAGGCACTACCAATAACTATATCGTCGAAAATGACCTTGATGTCAGTGATTTTGATAACGGATACCCCATTCATGTTGGCCCCATGGTTACAGTGCTTGGCACATCATTGCAAAACCGTGATGTACTGGCCAGATTTCATACATCGAGCTGGAAGGCTGTCGGGCTTGAGATGGAAGGTGGACATTATCAGCGTGCCATAAGTGCTGCTATCATTCAGAAACATGTTTCCCGTTCAATCAAAACCCGGTATGCCTACTATGCCTCTGATAATCCACTTCGGATAGGAGAAACTCTTGCTTCAGGCTCTCTTGGTGATGATGGAATTGTACCGACTTACATGATTACCAAAGTATTATTAGAGAAGATTGTAAATCCTCCACTGAAAAATAAATGCGAATTATAAAAAAGCACCATTTAGCGAGTGTTTCTCCCTGGGTGCTCGCTGCTGCCTGTGGATTACTTGCTGTAATTATAGCTGTTTTCGCTGTGAATAATTACAGGCGGGATAAAGTGTTAATGACCGATATCCTCCTTGAAAAAGGGGTTACGCTCATACGTTTTGTTGCGTCAAGTGCGAGGAGTTCTGTTTTTACCGGAATACGTTCCGGGCAGGATGCATCCGCCCTTTGGCCCGGTAATGTACAGCGTGTTTTAGAGCATGCTGCTGGTCATCCTGGGGTGAGATTTCTCGCTCTTGTTGACAGTAAGGGATTTATTCTTGCCAATTCAGTTCCCGCTGCTCGAATTCGACAAGTAACTGAACAGACAAAAAACTTTCTGGCAGCTATAGATGAAGATACAGAAGATGTCAAAACTTTCAGCTATCGAATCAGCACTGAAAGCAAAGGATCCGTTTTTCAAGTTGCCGCATTTTTCACGCCTGTTGGTAAACGCATTTTGGACCAGTTCTTCGCCAGAGGATTTTCAGGAGTTCCTGAAGGTGAAGGAAGTGAGATGATGCGTCTTCATGGTTTTAATCCTCGCTGGAAAAAACGTATTGAATCCATGAATCAAAAGAAATATGTGATTCTTGTTGAGCTTGATATGGCGCAGTACAACAGCAGGTTACAGCGACAAAAGCTCGAGATTATTATTCTGTCAATTGTCTTATTACTGGTAGGATTTGGTGGCTGGCTTTCTATTTTGACCCTTGAAGGTTTGAAAGGTTCGCAAAGCAGATTGAGGAGGGTTGAAGCGTTCCGTGATATACTCATTTCCTCTCTGCCAGTTGGTCTGATTGCTACAGATAATAAGGGACATGTTATTCTTTATAATGAATTTTCAGAGGAACTTACAGGTATAAATGAGAAACGTGTAATTGGGAAAAACACAGAGGTCTTTGCTGATTCGGATGTGATTTATTCAGCCTTTGATGTTCCAGAAAAACGAAGTGATGTTCCATGTCAGAAGGAAGCTCAACTAGTTACCGATTCGGGTATTTGTCATACAGTTCAGATAAATCGTATGGCTATCATTGATAGAGATGACAAATTTGTCGGAACACTCCTTATGATTCAGGATCTCAGTCAGGTAAAAAAACTTGAAGAGGATTTAAGACGAAGTGAGCGCCTTGCTGCCCTTGGTAAGATGGCAGCAGGTGTTGCACATGAATTACGTAATCCCTTAAGTTCCATTAAAGGTCTTGCACTTGTTTTACAATCGAGATTTTCGAGTGAAAATCATGATAGGGAAACTGCAAATATCCTGGTGCAGGAAGTTGAACGACTGAATAGAAGTATTTCGGAATTATTGGATTATGCCAGGCCTCAGAAATTGCAAAAAAACACTGTTGATTTGCATGCGTTACTTCATAAAGCAGTTTCCTTGTTAACCATTGATGCAGAGGCAGCAGGAATTGAGATTGTTACGGATTTTCCAGAAAACCTTCCTGTAATAGTGGCCGATGAAGATAAGCTCAATCAGGTATTTTTGAATCTCTTTCTGAATTCTATTCAGGCAATGACCGATGGCGGTACACTCAGTGTGACAACTGCTCAAGTTGAAGGGCGGGTTTTGATTACTGTTAATGATACCGGATGCGGTATTGCCTCCGAGAATCTGGGGCGAGTGTTTGATCCCTATTTTACAACGAAACCTGAAGGAACCGGTCTTGGTATGGCTATGTCAGCAAAAATTGTGGAAGAACATGGTGGAACCATATCATTTGAATCAACAGAAGGGCAGGGAACCACAGTTGTGGTTGAAATGCCCTGTTAAAAAAATATCAGGTTAAGGGCAGCTCCTTTGGTGGTTCTTTGGGATTTACTGGTGTGGGAACTGTTTTATTCCTTGAAAAGAAAGAGGCAACTTTTTGGAAAACAATTTTAACCCCTGACCATATTTTCGGAATCAACCATATGGCAGCAAGGAGAAAGGCAATGAAGAAAGCCAGAAATGCCAATGGGTAGTGCAGCATAGCGAATATTCCGCCAATGACAGCAATATCTTCAGTAATAGATGCTGTCCAGTTTGTAAAAGGTTCCGGGGATGTATTAATCAGAACCCTGGTGCCAGCTTTAATTGAGTGAGTTGTAGCGGAAATTCCACCACCAAGTATACCTGCCGCAATAACCATGGATGAATCCACATTACCAACTGCTCCTGCGGCCAGCATAACTCCTGCAGGAATGCGGATAAATGTGTGTATTGCATCCCAACCAGTATCAACACCTGGAGTCTTATCAGCAAAGAATTCTACAATATACATCAGGGTGGCAGCGCCTATTACCAGCGGATTCTGCAGAACCAGTAGTTGTTCTGGCAAAACCATGTTTCCGGTAAAGCCAAGGGCTCCTAGTACGGCAATGGTCGCATAAAGATTAATTCCTGCGGCCCAGGCTGTACCCATGGTGAGTGCCAGCGTTGCTATGAGCTGTTGATAGGCATCCATTGTATGTCTTCCTCACGATAGTTTAGTCTGTCACAAGGTTATTCTTGTGGACAACTCCATGCAAAAACACGGAAAAAGATAATCAGCTTTGTGCCTTCTGTAAAGTTGAGGGTTATTGCGTATTGAAGTTTCTGTTTAAAAACTCACAATCTTTAGGTGTTAAATCGTATTTAATTTCTACCTGTTGCATTAATGTGTGTCTGTTTTTTTCAGGATGCTCTTCAAGAAGCTGGCAGAGTTCTGTCAGTGCTTGTTTCTTTTTGTCACCGCAGGATTGTGTCGGTTGTTGTAGGGACATGATAAGGAATTCCTCAATTGTTTAATTAACAGGGTTTTAAGATTATACCTGCAAGTGGTGGTACGATTACTTTGGTATGGAAATTTGCCTGTGCATAGGGCTCTGCAATCGCCCTATAGATGCATTTGTTTGAGGCATTACTCCCGCCAAATCTGCCCTGATCAGAACAAAAAATTTGTTCATAATCAGAGCCTGTGGGAAGAGCTAATGTATAATCAGAGAACGTTTGTGGTGTGAAATTGAATAAACAGACCAGGTGATCATTGCGGTTTTTAGCAAATCGAGCGTATGAAATTATTGAGTTTGCCCGATCCTCAAGATCCATCCACTGAAAACCGTCCTGATCAAAGTCAAGCTCCCAAAGACTTGCATTGTCTTTATACAAACTGTTAAGCCCTTGGAAAAATTGCAACATTTCATTGTGTAGGTCGTTTTCATTCAGGAGATGGAAATCGAGACTCTGTTTACATTTCCATTCATGCCATTGACCAAATTCCCCCCCCATAAAGATGAGTTTCTTTCCTGGGTGCATCCACATCATTAAGTAAAGAAGGCGAAGGTTTGCAAATTTTTGCCAGAGATCACCCGGCATTTTCTCAATGAGTGAACGTTTTCCATGGACAACTTCATCGTGGGAAAGAGGCAGGATGAAGTTTTCAGAAAACGCATACACAAGCGAAAATGTGAGACTATTATGATGAAATCGCCTGTAAATCGGATCTTTTTCAAAATAATCGAGTATGTCATTCATCCAGCCCATGTTCCATTTAAAGCCAAATCCGAGTCCACCCTGGTCGGCGGGTTTGGAAACACCATAAAAATTGGTGGATTCCTCTGCTATCATTAAGGTACCAGGATGCCGATCGTAAACAATTGAGTTTAAATGTTTTAGAAATTCTATTGCTTCAAGGTTTTCTCGTCCGCCATGATTATTGGGCAGCCATTCCCCCTCTTTTCTTGAATAGTCGAGATAGAGCATGGAGGCAACGGCATCGACACGGAGTCCATCAATGTGGTATTTGTCTATCCAGAATAAAGCATTGGCAATGAGGAAGTTACTGACCTCTTTACGGCCATAATTATAGATAAAAGTTCCCCAGTCAGGGTGGGAACCTTTTCTTGGGTCTTCATGTTCATACAATGCAGTACCGTCAAAGCGTCCGAGACTGTGAGCATCTTTAGGGAAATGGGCAGGAACCCAGTCAAGGATAACACCGATACCTTCGCGGTGACAACAGTCTACGAAATACATAAAATCTTCAGGTATACCGTATCTACTGGTCAAACTGAATGGCCCGGTAACCTGGTATCCCCATGATTCGTCAAGAGGGTGTTCCATAACAGGCATTAATTCGATATGGGTAAAGCCAAGTTTTGTTACATAGGGAATGAGTTTGTCGGCGAGTTCCCTAAAGGTAAGAAAACGTTCTGGCTTTGCTGGATCACGTTGCCAGGAACCAGGATGAACCTCATAAATGGACATGGCACTGTTATAAGGATTGGCTTTCTTTCTAGCTTCTTGCCCTTTGTCATCCTGCCAGTGATAATGATCAATATAGCGAACCATTGAGGCAGTTTTTGGTCGATGTTCTCCAAAAAACTGAAAAGGGTCCGATTTCTCTAGAATTTCTCCACGGGTGGTGCGGATTTCAAACTTATATATTTCGTTTTCGCCAATTCCAGGGATGAAGAGTTCCCATATTCCAGAGGTGCCAAGGCTGCGCATGGAGTGGACCCGACCGTCCCAGTTGTTAAAATTACCAAGTACGGAAACTCTGGTGGCTGACGGTGCCCAGACACGAAAAATTGTGCCATGGATCTGTGAATACATACCGGGATGAGCGCCAATGTGGTTATAGAGTTCGTAGTTTGTTCCGAAATTGAAAAGGAATCTGTCCTCTTCACTCAGTATGGGCATGAAACGGTAGGGATCGTTGATGGTACTTTCGACACCATCGTTATAAATTATTTTATACTGATAGGTGTAGGGATCAAGATCTTCGTCTTTAACTTTACCGCGATCTATACTGACCTCAAATATACCTTCATCCCTGACTCTTTCCATTGCGATTGTCTTGCCATCAATCAACAGCGAAACAAATTTTGCATGCGGTTGGAAACACCGAATAAGAGCAGAATTTTTATCCTTGTCAGAAAAATGGACACCCAATACCTGAAATGGATCATAATGCTCAGCACGGAGCAGGCGGTCAATTGGTGAATTAGTTCCCATGGGGTACCCCTGAGCTATAGAAGGCAAAGATAGTATCTGTTTTTTTTAGATTAGCAAATCCGGCGGGTAAAACAAAGTTCAAAATGGGCATGAATAATAAATTGTTAGTAGATTGAATCAAAAAAACAATGTTGAACTCTGCTTGACCATAATTGAAAGTATCTGTTACTATGGCGAATAAATAGTGTGATACAAATTTGGATTTTACCTGGGAGTATTGTTAACAAAAATGGATGAACCTGAAAGACCAATCATAGATACCCTTACAGGATCCTTTCTTGTGTCCACACCGAAAATGCCTGATCCACGCTTTGCAGAGCAGGTAATTTTCATTTGTTCTCATGGACATGAAGGTGCGATGGGAATAGCCATTAACAACCCCAATCCAAATCTTGATCTCAAGGAAGTTCTTGCCACTAATAAATATCCAGTCCCTGCTGAGTTGAATGCACCTGTATATATCGGGGGACCAGTTGAACCAAATACGGGTTTTATTCTCTATCAATCAGATTACGAAACGGAACAACACATTGAAGTGAGTCATACAGTGTATCTGAGTAGTCATGTCGATGTTTTGGAGGATATAGCCAAAGGGCGCGGACCTCAAAAATATCTCTTTGCAATTGGATATGCGGGTTGGGGGCCTGGACAACTTGAGATGGAACTTGTGTCACAGGGGTGGCTGACAATTCCGGCTCGGGATGCAATTATCTTTGATGTACCGGATGAGGAAAAATGGCGCAGTGCTGCAGCTATTTATGGTATTGATATTGCGACATATCAAGATTGTGTAGGAAACGCCTGATACCGGCAGACAATGACTGCCTTCTCTGTTTTTACGTTAAATCTTAAAACATTATATTTCATCAAAACCTAATAATTATGGCTGATATACAAGAGATCTTTAAATGTACCCAGTGCGGGTATTGCTGTCATGGTGAGACCACTGTTTCCCTCGACGAGACTGATCAGAAACGAATGGTTTCCGCACTTGATTTACCAGAAGCTGAGGTAAGAGAAAAGTACTGGCGTGTAACCGGTAACGTTGTTCAGATGAAGATAGTGGACGGGCATTGTATCTTTTATGAAAAGGGTTGTACCGTTCACAAAGGACGGCCATGGCGTTGTGCTCAATGGCCAATGCACCCCTCCATGATTGCCGATAAAAACAACTATTTGACAATCAGCGAATCCTGCCCGGGAATTAATACAAAGATTAGCTATGAAGAATTTTGTCGAATATTCAAACAACTCCTCGATGAACAGTCTACCATACATTGTTAAGAAGCCATGAAGCTTGAGTTACCATTTCTAGGTAAAACCAAGGATTCCTTCATTGAAGAAGGGATTAAAGAGTATAGCGGTCGTTTGAAACACTATACAACTCTTCATGTGACCACCCTCAAGGTGAAAAAAAAGAAGGGCTGGACAGAAGAACAGGAACGGCAGGAGGAAGGACGGGTTTTGATTGCATCTTTACCGTCTGCAACCGTTAAGGTCGTTCTTGATTCTAAAGGCACGCAGTTTAGCTCAGAAGAGCTTGCCAATCGAATTTCTCGCTGGGAGCAAGAAGGCCGCAAACAGGTAGCATTTTTAATTGGGGGCCCCACAGGTCATTCCAAAGATGTTCTGGCTCATGCAGATCTTCTCCTCTCTTTTTCCAAAATGACTTTTACCCATGATATGATCCGATTATTTTTACTTGAACAGTTATATCGTGCCTATACGATCAAGGCTGGCGAAAAATACCATAAAGCGTGATCACTTAATTCTGGGATAACTGTTGTCGAGACGAGCTATTCTCTGCACGAAATTCTCTGATTTTATTGTTCAAAGTAAAAAAACGATTACAAATTATTCCCATAAATAATTTGCCTGGATGACGTGTTGTTCAGTTTAATTTTTTCGATGAATCGAACTGATGATAAATCGATGGTAACTTCTAAACCTTTCCGGCTTGTCACCAGTATATCTTCTTTATTCTGTTTTATGTCAAAGCCGACAATTAATCCGCCTGTAATAAGTTTAACCTCATAGTAATATTGAATAATGGACTTCTCTGGCGCAGTTCTGAAAGGAAGGAAAATACTCGTGTCAGACTTTAAATGATAGTATTTGATATAAGCTGCATAGCCTCCTGCCATTAGACATGCCAGAGCGAAGAGGAAAAGAAGCTTACTCATCATTCCGAGAGTATTGCTGGACTTGTGGAGCGTTAACTTCTTGTATCTTTGTAATGTGTCGTGATTCAGGGTTTTGATTTCAATTGGGTCGCTCAAAAAACGAAGGTCAGAATTCTTTTTGGAGAATGTATCAATGAAGTGTTGATGTTTTGTGAAATTTCCTTCAATCTGAATTAATTTGATGTTCTCTCTATCAACCTCATAATTGAAGTATTCTGATTTGTCATACACGTAACCGGTAAAAGTATCATATTTCTCTGAATATCCAATTTCGAGTAATAACATAAGATTCTCTATGGGGCGCTTTAACGTAGTTAGTGGCTCTGTCGAGAACAGTTTAGCATGGAATGTGTATATTTAAAATGTGGAAGATTGAGGCTAAGAATGAGTACACTCTAAAATAAAATAACATGGAATGTACCTATGAAAACAACCGTTACTAATTTGAATTATTGCCCCTTCTTCTGTGAAGAAAATATCTGGCATCTCTGCCAAAATCCATCTCTTCTCCCCTGTGATAGAAAGGTCCTCTTTATTTTTAGCCAAAAACAATGTGTTGCCATGAAAAACCAGAGATTAGGAAATCTGGTTCATTGGGATTATCATGTCGTGCTGCTGTTTAAAGATACAGTCTGGAAAATTGCTGATTTTGATAGCAGCCTTTCTTTTCCATGTATTGCTGAAGAATATTTCACTCGGTCCTTTATAGTAGATGAAGCACCTCTGTTTCGTATTGTTGATGCGCTCCACTACATAAAGAATTTTGCCAGTGATCGTCGTCATATGAAAAACAAAAATGGCAGCTACCTGCAACCGCCACCACCATGGAAGAAAATAGGAGTTGGCTTCAATCTTTTGGAGTTCATGGATGTTGCTGAAAATGAGCATGGGGAAATATTGAACCTACGCGATATGATGAAATATATGATGTAAAAATGGTATTTCCGGATTGTACCTATCAGGTGTTGGCTCAATTTTGATGGTGTTCATATCGAGAGGCACGTACGGATTTAAAATAAAAAAATATTGAAAAAAGAACGCCCAATAAGCCAAGAAAAAGCATGTTGCGTGAAGGAGTAAAACGTAAATCACAAAGAGTGAATATTTGTCCGGCAACTAACATTGCACTGAAAGCACAAAAATTTGCAGCAGCAATGACTTTCCCTTTTTGATCCTTGGAAGGTCTTACCTGTATAAATGCGGTCAATGGTATAAGTAAAATACCACCAAACATTCCTGCTCCGGAAAGTGTTAGAATCAATAAAAGCCATCGGCTGTCAAGGCTGCTTTGGGCAACTATTCCCGTTGCAATAATAGATAATCCCATCCCGAGACATGAAGGGCCTAGAACATATGCCCATCGCTTAGAGGTGGTTATTTGAGCAGCAATAAGTGACCCAATACAGACACCTGCCATTAATGAGACTGCAAGCAGGCTCGTGGAAGTTTTTGTCATGTGCAACTCTGAGAGACCTAGCGTATTAATAAGCATTATAGCCAGGAGGCTGAAAAAGTAAAAAAACATATCTCCCATTACGGCAAGCAGAAGAAGAGGGTCACGACGAAGATTAAGACTGTCTTTGAATGATGCAATTGGGCCTGACCAAGGAAAAGGTGTAGCATGTTCTGGCCCACTCAGTTTCTTTATGCCAAACGCCGAGAGTAAACCAATAATAGAAACTGAAATAACAGCTACACAGATCAGTAGTTGACCAAAAGGAATCTCAGTATCCAGCCAGTGCTGATCAAGAAGGATTCCAGCAGTGGCTATGCCAAGTAGAATAGCGATGGTGGTGACAAGCTTTAACTGGGCATTAGCCTTTGTGACATACCAGGAAGGATAGAGTTCTGGGATGGAACCGTTCAGTGCAGGACCAAAAAAACTGGATTGAAGCCCCATTAAGAATATCATGGCAAGTATCCATGTCCAATTCATGGTGTAAATTCCATATGCGCCAATGATCATTGCAACCAGTTCAAGGGTTTTCACTCCAATGATAACCTGACGTTTTGAAAAGCTGTCAGCCAGCCAGCCGCCATATGCTGAAAAAAGAATAAAAGGGAGTGAAAATAGGGCGGTTGCCGTTCCTTGAAGTTCACTTAATCCAGCAGAAACTGCGAGTAGTAGGGCAGCTTGCTTGAAAAGATTATCATTGAAAACGCCAAGAAAATATGTTGTGGCCATGGCGTAAAACCTGTACCTGACCACTTTGATTTGATGTAGTTCAGCTGTGTTATCTCTCATCTTTAGCCACTGAGAAATGGTTTGAAATTTAGAAAGTAATGGCGTTATGCTTCACCGCTTACAGGCTATAGGAAAAATGATGGAAGTAGAAGTGTTATTTTTTATGAAAGTGAAAATGCTTTTTGAGCACTTTGGGTCTTGAGTGTCTCATGGCTATCTGATTCCGGATTGGTTTTGATCTCTGTGAGAATGCAGGCATCGTGAAAAATATCGGAAGAGGCTTGCTCAGTATCTGTATCTGTATTTGTGGATTGTTTACCGAGAATTAAGTTCACCGCTTCTATCATGTCGGCATCCGCCTTTAATTCTTCAAGTATTATTGTGGGGTTCTCAATATCGAAAAGGAGTGTTGCAGCAAGAACTGCGGCCATATCACCACGTTGTTCATCTTTACAGAGTTGTTCGGCAATTTCGGTGCGAGTACAGGCTTTTTTATAGAGCTCTTCTTTGCCGATAAGTTGTTTTCTGACAGCTATGGAAAGCTTGTCTTTGAAAAGATTTTTCTGTTTGGCAAGAAGTTCGGGGGGCATGGAGCCTAAACATTGCTCAGCGTGTGAACAATAGGCAGCGCAACCAAAGTCAATACGAGGGTTTAAAACGCGCTTGCCACATTTTTTGCAGCTTCGTTGGGAGTCATCTTTAAAGAATTCAAGTTCATTACCGCAGTGAGGGCAGGGGGCTTCAAAAACTGCTTCTCCATCCCAATATCTGTTATCCTGTCCGGGGCATTGCATTGTGTTACTCCTTTTCTTCTAAGACTCTTTTTTTGAAGGCATCTATTCCAAAACGTTCCATAAAGCGAGCAGTCCGGGAACGAGGATTAGCTTCTTCCTGATACACTGTAAGGCATTTTTTCGCCAGAGCAAGGACTTCTGTATCAGTTAATCCATCAGCCACTTTGTCGGCGATACGGGCATTATTACCGCCATTACCTCCGAAAACAAGCGTCCAGCCTTTTTTAGAGGCAAAAATTCCAAGATCACGAACGTGGGGCTCAGTACAGCACATTCTACAGCCTGCAACTCCTACTTTAACCTTGGTTTTGAACGGTTGTGCCATGGAGAGTTCTTCAAGTTTTTTACCTAAAGAGAGTGAATCACGAATTCCATATTTACACCACTCAGGGCCGGGGCATGATTGAACATAGGTGACACCATTTTTGGGAGTTTTGTGAATATGACTTTTTAACTCTTTTTGCAGTTCTGCCATCTCTTCTTTTTCCATGCCAAGTACGGCAAGGCGTTGAGCGGAAGTTATTTTGGTTGCAGGAACATTATATTTATT
>DAOWDZ010000235.1 GCA_030638765.1 Desulfocapsa sp. | reverse complement strand
TGTTCCGGATATGCGGATTGGTTTTGCTTCAAGGACACTCCCTAAACGATCGAGTTCTTTGTCGTAGATATCAAAAAATTCCACTTCAGGAACATCAAGGATTGAAATAATCTCCTTGTCCATTATGGTTGAAAATATTACGGGAAACCGGCCTGTAGATTGGGACAGAATGTGTTCAAGTGCCTTGGTTGCATCTTCTTTGGTACGGATAAAGGGAAGTTTTTCGGCATTAAAACTGATTTCAGGAAACTGGCAGAGAAGTGATTTTCCGAGATCTTCTGCTAGAATCCCTGTGCTGGCTGATAAATAATATACATCTTTTGAATGCCACATTTGCTTGTCTCCAAAGTTACTTTGCTTTATATTCCATTGCTTGTTCTCCTTTTTATCAGAAAAATGAATCTCTTGAAAGTGTTCTCTTGCAAATATTGCCACACATAAAACTATGGCCAGGATTTTTAAATTACTTTCCACCTACTCCTTTTTAGGATTGATCAGGTACATAAGAATGCAACTGATGGGTAAGGAATTACACGTTACAGGCAGTTGTAACTGCTGTGGGGATTGTTGCAGAAAAATCAATCTGGAAGGAGACAGAGGGTGGCTTCGTTCAGAGAAGGATTTTCAGGATGTGCTGAATGATTACCCTGAATATCAGCGGTTTGATCTGACAGGAAAAGACGAACAGGGGTTTCTGCAATTTTCCTGTAGCTGGTTGAATGAAGAAGGTCTCTGCAGTGACCATGAAAACAGACTGGCTCTTTGTACGAATTTTCCGGACAAAGGTCTTCATTTCTGTGGTGGTGTGTTGCCTCGGGGTTGTGGCTTTGCAATTAAAGAAGTTCGTCCTTTCAGCCGCTATCTTGCTGATGTTGAAAAAAAGTCGGTGGATAAATGAAACGTGTTCTGATTCTCGAACCCTATTATGGCGGATCTCACAAGTTGTTTCTGGACGGAATGCAGAGAACAATTGATGCTGATTATACACTGTTAACCCTCCCGGCACGTAAGTGGAAAGTGCGGATGCAGTTTTCCGCTTTCTGGTTTGTGCAGGAGATTCAAAAGATGGCTGCTGAGCAAAGGCGATTTGACACCGTACTTTGCTCAACATTTGTAGATGTTGCCGTTTTACGCGCCCTTCTTTTTACGATTGTCGGATGGAATCAGGATGCAAGAATAAATACCTATTTTCACGAAAACCAATTTGTATATCCCAGTCAGGTAAAGAGTATTGATGTAAGGCAGTTTACTGCCATTAATTTCAACACGGCGATGGCATCTGATTTTTGTGCTTTTAATTCAACCTATAATCTTGAAACTTTTCTTGATGCCATCGCTTTTTCACTAAAACGCTCAACGGATATGAAACCGTTACATTGTGTTGAGGCGATACGTAAAAAGAGTGTGGTTTTGTATCCGGGGATGGATTACTCATCCATTGACCAGGCAACTCAAGCGAGGGAAGTGTGTGAAAAAAATACTGAGCCGCCCGTTATAGTCTGGAACCACCGCTGGGAACATGATAAAGGACCCGAACTGTTTTTTGAGGCTCTTTACAGGTTGCAGGAGCATGGGATTCAATTTCGCCTTATCATTATGGGACAGTCTTTTGTTCATAGGCCGGCGTGTTTTGATGAGGCGGCTAGACTTCTTTCGAAAGAAATAATTCATTTCGGCTACGCTGAAACCAAAAAAGAGTACACGGCGTTACTCCACCAGGGTGATCTGATAGTCTCCACCGCACTGCATGAATTTTTTGGGATTGCTATTCTTGAGGGGGTTCGGGCTGGCTGCTATCCATTATTGCCCGAAGATCTCTCTTATCCTGAGTTGTATGGGAAAAAGTTTTTGTACAAACCCGGGAAATTATATAAGAAACTTTCGGAATACCTCTTGCATCCAGTGAGGATGGAGAATGAATTGGCCTATGATTTAACTGAACGATTTGAATGGCAACAGTGCAGAGATCAATATCTGACGTGGTTGTTTGAATAGTAAATGGAGAACAAATGAAATCAAATATTGTATTAATTGGGTTTATGGGAGTTGGGAAGGGTAGAACTGCCAGGGACCTTGCTGAGAAAACCGGAATGTTTTCTGTGGATTGTGACGATCTCATTGAGAGCTTCGCAAATGAAAAAGTTAAAAAGATATTTGCTGAATTTGGGGAAAAACGTTTTCGTGAACTTGAAAGAGAAGTTGCTGTCTGGCTTGAAAAACGTGTAAAGAAAACTATTATTTCCACTGGAGGAGGCTTTTTCAATGTTCCTAATATTCGTAAAATTGGAAAGATAGTCTATCTTCATTCTGATTTTAATCAGATACTTGAGGCTGTTTATGCACATCCAAATGCAAAAAAGAAAATTAAAAAGCGTCCTCTTTTACAAGACCTTGTGAATGCTAGGGCTTTGTGGAAAAAACGTTTGCCAATATATCGTGATATCGCTAATCTTGAGGTTAATGTCGCTGGGAAAGCAATCGATGACATTTCTGGTGAGATAGTCAATCATTTTAAGTTGAAGAAGAAATAGTCTGGTAGTGAAAAATATAAGGAAAACCTATGTCTGATTTGTCGCTCAATGCTCTTGCCGGTTATAAAGAATTTCCAGGGCCTGTTGTTACTGTCGTAATGGATGGTGTCGGGCTTGGGCCGGAAGATGAAAGTAATGGTGTCCATATGGCCTATACGCCCGTTCTTGACAAGTTACTCAAGGGAAGGCTTGTCGCAAAGCTTAAGGCTCATGGGAAGGCTGTTGGGTTACCAACGGATGGCGATATGGGGAACTCTGAAGTTGGTCATAACGCTTTAGGGTCAGGGAGAGTATTTGCTCAAGGTGCAAAACTTGTGAATGAGGCACTTTATTCCGGTGTAATATTTGAAGGGAACTCATGGAAAAAAGCCAGGCTTAAAACTGAAAGTGGTGGGACTCTGCATTTTATAGGTTTGGTGTCAGATGGAAATGTACATAGTAATATTGATCAGTTGAACAGAATGCTTGATCAATGTGAGGTTGAAGGGATTTCTAAGGTGCGTGTACACGGTCTTCTAGATGGCCGTGATGTTAGTCCTAAAAGTGGGCTTGATTATTTTTCTCCACTGGAAAAGAAGCTCACTGCAATGTCGCGAAATGGTAAGGACTACTGTATTGCTTCCGGTGGCGGAAGGATGAATGTTACCATGGATCGCTATGAGGCTGACTGGGAAATTGTCGAAAAGGGGTGGCAAGCCCATGTGTTGGGTGTTGGGCGAGGTTTTGCGACGGCATGTGAAGCTATTGAGACTTACTATGATGAAGATCCAGGGATGATGGATCAGTATATGGACAGCTTTGTTATCGAGCGGGATGGAAAACCTGTGGGCTGTATTGAAGATGGGGATGCTGTTATTCTCTTTAATTTTCGTGGTGATCGAGCAATTGAACTTTCAAGGGCATTTGATGACGACGACTTTGATGGTTTTGAAAGAGTCCGACGTCCCGACGTATTTTATGCAGGGATGATGCAGTACGATGGAGATGCCAATATTCCAAAACATTATCTTGTTGAGCCGCCTGTAATCGATCGAACCCTTGGAGAATATCTTTGTAATGCCGAAATTACCTCCTATGCGATTTCTGAAACACAAAAATTTGGTCATGTGACCTATTTCTGGAACGGTAATAAATCGGGATACATTGACGAAAAACTCGAAAAGTATGTTGAAATCGCGTCAGACAGGGTGACCTTTGATCTTCGCCCCTGGATGAAAGCATCGGAAATAACAGATAGTGTTCTGGGTACTATAGAGGAAGGAAAATACAAGAACATCCGCATTAACTTTGCTAATGGTGATATGGTTGGCCATACTGGAGTACCTGCATCGGTAAGAATAGCCGTTGAAACTGTTGACCTTATGTTGAGTCGCATTTTACCAGCCCTGGAAAAAGCAAAAGGTGTTGCTGTTATAACAGCAGACCATGGAAATGCTGATTGTATGTGGACTGAGAAAGATGGTGTCAGGACACCGATGGTAGCGCACACAAAAAATCCTGTACCATTCATTGTGAAGGATTTTGGCGGTGTAAATGACTTTGAGTTACAGTTTTTAGAAGAAAAAGGACTTGCAAATGTGGCAGCTACTGTTCTTAATCTTCTTGGTTTTCAAGCTCCTGAAAGATTTAAATCATCTTTAATAAAAATAAAGTGAAATAATAACATATTTAAATTTATACTAAAAAACGGCGGAATAGCTGATATGAAAGACTAGTCGCTTCTGTTTCATTATTACTGATAGAAAATAGTTCTCATTTCCTGAAAAATATTGTGGAATTTTTAATATTGATAATGTAAGGTACAAATACGTATTAATTGTGTAGGCGATGAATTGTCGGCTCAAAAAAAGAAAGAGTTATTTCTGCCGTCCGTTTCGGGGGAGATGTTGCCCACACAACAAAAAAAGCACGATCACGTAGTTGATCAGTACTGAGGACAAGATTATTATGTTAGAAGGAACAGTAAAGTGGTTTAACGAGGCTAAAGGTTTTGGTTTTTTGGAGCAGGAAGGTGGAAAAGATGTATTTGTTCACTACTCTGCTATTGTAAGTGATGGGTTCAAAACCTTGAACGAAGGTGATAGAGTACAGTTTGAAATCACCGAGGGTCCAAAAGGTCCTGCTGCAGCAAACGTGAGCAAAATATAATCTGAGACATTTATTGTTTCTCGATTGAGAAGGGGCTGAGTCGTTTTTACGACTCAGCCCCTTTTTTTTTGTTTTTTCCAATGGAGTCATCTTCTGTTAAAAGGTTTAATTCTGCCAGAGTTGGCATTTGATTCAGGAGCGGGTAGGATACTGATATCGAGTTGATTGTCCCAGGATTGTAGAAGGATAGAAATAATATTCAAGACAGGAGAAAACAACCATGAAAAAAAAATCGAGTTCCCGAACCGGTTGCTTAATACTCATTATATTTCTCTGCCTGATTGTTGTGGGTTCATCTCTTTATTACAGAAATGTCAAAGAGCAACCATTGCAGAATAGTAATTCTGTTTCGTGGGTTAAGGCAGTTGAGAGATGTAAAAGTAAGTATGAGGCCTATCGTCCTGGCTCTATAAAAGCTCCAAATTGTAAAAAGAGAACAGAGGATGATGAGTATTTTTATTTTACATGGAAGAAACCACTGGCAATAATATTCAAAAATAAAGATGGAAAGAGTGTAAAAATTTCTGCAAAATGCAATGTCTCAAAGGCTGATGGTAAAATTACTTATATGACTCTTGGAAAAACTGTAATTGTGAATAAATCCAAGGAATAAGTTAGTCGCTTTTCTTCAATCGTTGCTGTGCCTGTTCCAGAATCTCAGATAGGCTGAGAATTTTGGATTTAGGAGGTTCAAATATGCTTTTCTGTTCATCAGCGGAATAGTTTTCTTTTATGAATTCCTGGATATTGAATTGTTGAAACCAGCAATCAAGGACCTTACTGCAGGGTACACCCTTGTTTGCTGTCTTGCAGTAATTGAATGTGAGAAAGTGACCCAGTATTTTACAGTATCCTTCCTTCGAGTCATGTTGGTCTTTCATGATTGTGCTCCTTTCTGTTAGCATCATTTAAATGTAATATACCATTGCTAACTCGTCTTGGCGAGAAGTGTAAGGGGTTCCGAATAATGAAAAGACAATCAAACCTGACGCCTTTGGAAATTTATAAGGTACTTGATAAGAGTAATTGCAGGCAATGCATGTTGCCAAGTTGTCTTGCCTTTTGCGCAGCTGTCATTGGTGGCCAGAAAAAGCTTGATGATTGTCCTTTCCTGTCATCCGAAAATAAAAGCAGATTATCCAAAAATCTTGTACAGCGATCAAATGCAGAACCCAGGCAAGCCGAGTTTATGGCTAAGTTGCTGTTGAAAATTAAAAAGCTGGATTTCCTTGAAGTGGCCGATGTAATTGGTGGGATTTATGATAAACAGAATGATACTTTAATCATAAAATCACTTGGTAAGGATTTTCATATTGATCAGGATGGAATTGTTCGTTCCGAATGCCATATTATTCCCTGGGTTGAGGCACCTCTGCTCTCATATGTCTGTAACACCAATCATAAACAAGTCACTGGACATTGGATTTCTTTTCGGGAAATCAAAGGCGGCATAGAATGGAGAGGGCTGTTCCGCAGTCGTTGTGAAAATCCACTTAGAATACTTGCGGATGAACATCCTGAGCTTCTCGCTGATATTATAGATCTTTTTCTGGGGCAGGAAGCGGATGCTTTTGATGCTGATATCGCTCTTATACTGTATCCATTTCCCCATGTCCCAATTCTGCTCTGTTATCAGAAGACAGATGGGGAGATAGAGTCTGAATTGAACATATTTTTTGATGAATGCTGCGCTGCAAACCTGCATGTGAAATCGCTGTATACGCTCTGTGCCGGTTTAGTGAAAATGTTTGAACAGATAGCACGAAATCATTATTGATTTCACAGGCATTTCATTAAAATTGCTTCAACTTTATCTCTGTCGTAATTCTTCATTCGCCATACCTTGGCGAGTGTTATTGCGTTCTCTGCTATCTTCGGAATATCCTTCTCAGGGATGTTGAGTTCACGTATGGTTGTGGGGGATTTGACCTTTTTGAACCATGATTCCAGAGCTGTGATTCCTTTTTCAGCGTTCTCTGCTGTGTTCCCTTTGGAAATATGAAAAATTCTGCTGGCAAACTGAGCAAATCGTTCAGGGTTTTGTTCTGTGTGGTATCGCATCCATCCGGGAATAACAGCTGATAATCCAGCACCGTGAGGGACATCGTAGAATGCTGACAAGGAATGTTCTATCATGTGCATCGGGAATCCCACCTTACCGAGACCTGCACCAGTTAGTCCGTTTAAGGCAAGGGTTGCAGTCCACATAAGATCTGCTCTGGCCTGATAGTCATCAGGTTTTTCCAGAACCCTGTTACAACTTTCCATGGCGTTTATAACGAGTCCCTCCATCAACCTGTCCTGGACTGGAGTGTATGGATCTTCTGTAGTGAAGTAAAATTCAAGGACATGGGCAACTGCATCGACCGCACCATAGGCTGTGTAATCTTCTGGAACTGTACAGGTAACCGTT
>DAOWDZ010000137.1 GCA_030638765.1 Desulfocapsa sp. | reverse complement strand
TTACGAGAATGGTGACATACAAACAGTGCCATTGAATGCATTACAAAATAAGGGCAATCGCTACTACTTTCAAAAATCTCTAAAAATAGATCAGGGAATGATTTACGTTTCACCCCTTGATCTCAACAAGGAACAAGGAGCAATTGAAATCCCTTATAAACCGATGATCCGATTTGGTACCCCTGTCTTCAATGCAGAAAAAACCAAGATAGGTGTCGTGTTGCTCAATTTTCTGGCCGAACACTTACTGGTTAATTTCTCCAATGCCGTAACTAATATTAAAGATCATGTGACAATTGTTAATTCGGAAGGTTACTGGCTGAAACACCCTCAAGCTGAGTTGGAATGGGGATGTATGCTGAGTCATAAGCATAATATTAAAGATGTATATCCTGTTCCCTGGAACAGGATAAGCAGGGAAGAAAAAGGTCAATTCAGCAGTGATAAAGGCATATTTACCTTCGTCACTGTCCACATTGCTGAAGAATTGCAACCGCATAAAAAGAGAGCCCATGCAGGGGATTCTTCCCCAGAAAAAAAAGAATATCTGTGGAAAATCATTTCCCATGTGCCCATGGGTGCCATTGCAGCTGAGAAAAAGATAGTATTGATTTCTTTTTCAAAAATGGGCATTCCCATTTTTGTTTTTCTGATGATACTCAGTTATCTGTTGTCGGTTACCAGAATGAAAAACAAGAAAGTCGAAGCGTTGCTCAAACAACAGGCTACCATTGATAACTTGACCGGCTTGCCCAATCGACAACTCTTTTCAGATCGATTGGATCAGGCAATTCTCTTGAGTGACCGAACAAAAATTTCCTTTGCCCTTCTTTTTGTCGATTTAGATCGATTTAAGGCCGTTAATGATACTCTGGGGCATGCAGCAGGCGATCAGTTGCTTTGTGACGTTGCAGGGCGAATTCAAAAGGTGGTCCGTGAATCGGATACTGTCGCCCGTATTGGTGGCGATGAATTTACAGTCATTCTCAATAACATTGAAAAGAGTACAGATGTTACTCGAGTTGCACAGATTCTAATAGACGCTGTTTCTGAACCATTTGCTTTAGAAGGAAAAGAGGCAAAGATAGGGGCCAGTATAGGGATAGCAATGTTTCCAGAAGATGGCCACGAACAGAGTACTCTGATAGGGAACGCCGATAAGGCAATGTATAAAGCCAAGCAGAGTGGACGCAACAGATACTGTTTCTTTGAATAGCTAAAACGGAATCACTGTTCGTACATAGTGTTACCGGAATCACGCAGATTATATCCGCCAAGTGCCATGACCAACTCCTGAAATTCACTGCTGTTCTGAATAACATCAAGAAGAGTTTCTATCTTTTTATCATTTAAAAACTGTTTCGGAACGATGAGATCATAACGTTCTTCGGCCACTGGAACAAAGTCAAGTTTCAGAGCATTTGCGGCTGCAAGTATTCCCATCCCGCAGTCAACACTTCCATTGGCAATGGATGCTGCCACGCTCATATGGGTGTATTCTTCGTGGTCATAGCCGTTTATGTCAGATGGCTTCAGCTCAAGATCCTTTAATGTCTTATCGGTGAGCAAACGTGTTCCTGCGCCATTCTGACGATTGATAAAACTGAGATTTCTCTTAGCGATATCCTTGAATCCTTTAATTTTATGCGGGTTTCCTTTGGCAACAATAAGACCCTGCTGACGATAGCAGAGATTGATAAGCTGCAGAGGAATATCCTTCAGGAAGCGTTTAATGAAAGAGATGTTGTATTCTCCGGTTTCTTCATCAAGCAAATGACTTCCGGCAAGGTGTGCTTCGCCACGTCTGATGGCCATGATACCACCCATGGAACCAACATGAGCAGATGACACACGAATTGCTTTACTGCCCTTGTGGAGTAGGTTAGCAAGTATATCAATGATATTATCGTGGCTGCCGATTGCAACCAGTGTCGACTGCACATCGATTAGAGGACGCAGTAGCTCAATTTCTACTTTTTCACCAGCTCCCACACCTTCCGACCCTGCTTTCAAGGTAAGAATTCCGTCGGCTCGAACAAGTGACATTACAGCACCGGCCCCTTTCCCTGCCGGAGTTGCCATCAGTTCTGTACCGACCTGCCCAAGAGTAATACGAACAAACTCATCCACACCCATGGCTGAGTGCATGGGGCGCGACATTCGAGCTGATGCCCATTGTGTTTCCGGCATCTTTATGTTCATGAAAGCTGCGATCATCTCATACACAAAGAGCCGCATGGTGAGTATTGCTGAAACCGGATATCCAGGTAGACCAATTACTGGAGTATTGTTTACAATTGCCAGAATAACAGGTTTTCCGGGTTTGATAGCCACACCATGAACAATCACTTCGCCAAGTTCGGCGAGCACTGTTGATGTGTAATCACGGGTACCGGCTGATGCACCGGCATTCATAATGACGATATCATTTTTCGTAACTGCGTTGTTGATGGCTTTTCGGAGTTTTTCTTTATCGTCAGAAATTGGTTTTGCACCAGTGGCCTGAGCGCCCCATTCATTGAGGTAACCTGTAAGGATTCTGGAGTTAAATTCGATAATCTGCCCCGGAGCCGGATCTATCCCTGGCTGAATAAGCTCAGATCCGGTGGGAATAACCAGTACCTGAGGTGCTTTTTTTACAGGAATCCTGGTAACTCCCGTGGCAAGCATTGCTCCCTGGTCGATGGGACGAATTGTGTGCCCCTCCGGAAGTATGAGTTCCGTTGCCACGATGTCTTCACCAATGGTACGGACGTGCTGCCATGGTGTTGCTGGTATTGCCAGTTCCACTTCGTTTTCATTGATATAGTGAACATCTTCTATCATGACTACAGCATCAAATTCCTGAGGCAGGTTATTGCCTGTATTCACTGCTGTGAATTGGTCAACTTGTAATCGAACAGGTGCCGCATCGCTAGCCGAAGCAAGATCTGCAAAATGAACAGCAATGCCATCCATGGCGGCAGCATTATAGGCAGGAGAAGAATGGGCTGCAAAGACTGGCGCTCCCGTAACTTGTCCTAAAGCATGTTCAACGGACATCTCTTCAATTGCGGCACTATGAGAAAATTGTACCTTTTTAAGGGCAGCGTGCCACTTATCTTTTGCCTCCTGGAGAGGCATGTTTTTTACATAGATATTTTTTTGATTCATAGCAGAAGGTGAACCTCTATTTGTGTGTCTTTATTTAATCCTTGAGATGGCTCATTAATGAGAAAATATCCATGGGCACGGGAAAGAGTGGATATTGAGCCGGATTTTCCTAAAACCGGGATGGCAAGGGGGAGATTATTTTCCCGTTCCTGAAGTTGCACACGAACAAAATCAAGCCTGCCTGCGGCTGAATTAATATTTCTGTCGATAACTGCTTTAACCGATGGCATAGGCAGTGGATGTATGTTTATTCCTGAAAGGGCTTTTATGGCAGGTTCAACAAACAGTTCAAAGCAGACCAAGGCAGAGACTGGATGTCCTGGCAGGCCAAAAATCGCAGTTTTGTTACTGATTCCGATAATAATCGGCTTACCCGGCTTTAAAGCCACGCCATGAACGAGAATCCCCGGATTACCAAGTTTTTCAATGACTCGTTCTCCAAGATCTCGCATTCCCACAGAACTGCCACCTGAAAAAAGCACCACGTTATTTTCTTTAACAGCTTGGGACAGAGTTGCAAAGAAGATTTCTTCACTATCAGACACAATACCAAAATCAGTGACTTTTGCACCAAGACGTCTGCATGAAGCTGCCAGTGTAATTCCGTTGATATCTCTTATTTTTCCTGGAGGTGGTAATTCCGCCCAGGGCACAATCTCATCCCCGGTGGAAAGTATACCCACTTTGGGGCGTTTATATACTTCAACGTTTGTGATGCCAATTCCTGCAAGAAGTCCAAGATCCTGAGGACGAAGTTTATGCCCTTTTATAAGTGCAGGACTTCCTTTTTCGATGTCTTCACCCGGATTGATCAGATTGATTCCCACCCCCACGCTCTTAACGACCTCAATCATTTTATCATCAACTGGAATGGTATGTTCAAACATCATCACCGCATCACTGCCATTGGGGAGCAGTCCGCCAGTCGCAATACGAAAACATTTGCCCTGTTGTACTTTTCCTTGCGGCTTCTGCCCCATGGCAACTTCGCCATCGATTTCAAGATAGCAGGGCGTGGAGCTACTCGCCCCAAAAGTATCTGCGGCACGTACTGCAAAACCATCCATTGTTGATCGTGAGTATCCGGGGAGATCTTCCGGAGATAAAAGGGTACTGCTTAAAACCCGATCCAGTGCAGCTTTTAGTGGACACTGTTCTGTCGCGAGGGG
>DAOWDZ010000098.1 GCA_030638765.1 Desulfocapsa sp. | reverse complement strand
CATGCAAAAAAACAGTTTCATACGGCTGAGAGATTGCGGGATACTCTTATTAATGAAGCTATGGAATTGCGCCAGGAATGTCTTGCCGAGCAAATTCCATTTGAACCTGATTGGGGAAGTACTTTTTTAGATGAAGTTGTCTTGGAACACGCAAGCATCAAAGAAAAGGAGTTGCGTCAGGTTATCTATCAGTACGTCACGACACATGACAAAAATCAGTATCGTGAGTTATTCAGGATGATGAAAGCGGCTGTTGACCTGAAAGAACGTAATGAGAAACAATAATAAAAACAAGTAACCTTGTTAAGAAGTCATTGATTGAACCATGGATCAATCAATGGCGATGATGAAAAACTCTCTTAAAATCCGTAAAGCCCTGGAAAGACAACAATGGATACGAGCACCGCAACCTGAATTGCAATAAACGGCATCACCCCTTTATAAATATCTGTGGTCCTCACTTCCGGCGGACAGACTCCTTTGAGATAAAAAAGTGAAAAGCCAAAAGGAGGAGTGAGGAAGGATGTTTGAAGATTCATTGCAATAAGGATTGCAAACCACATTGGATTTAATCCAATTGAATCTGAAATTGGCAAAAGTATCGGCACGACAATATAGGAAATTTCAATAAAATCGATGAAAAATCCTAGAAGCATAATAGCCAGCATGGATAGAATCAGAAAGCCCCATTTCTCACCAGGAAGTCCCATCATAAATTCTTCAACAAGATAGTCAGCGCCCGTATATACAAAAACCATAGAAAATGCTGTAGCACCGATCAGAATGGCAAAAACCATTGCGGTGATCTTAACAGTTTCCTGACAGGAATCCATTATAACCTTCCATGTGAGTTTTCCGTACAATCCTGCTAGTATCATAGCGCCTAAGGCACCAACTGATGCTGATTCAGTTGGCGTTGCGATACCCGCAAAGATTGAGCCCAAAACCATGATAATCAGAGTCATTGGAGGGACGATCGCAAAAAGAGCTTTTCGAAGAGACCCTTTTTTATCTTCTTCTGCAATTGTTATGGATGGTGCAATCTCAGGATTTAAATATGAAGCGATCAGAATGTAGAGAATATATGACCCTACGAGCACAAGCCCTGGCATAAGAGCAGCTTTAAAAAGGTCTCCAACAGGGAGTTGAAAAACATCTCCAAGAATAATGAGAACAATTGAAGGGGGAATGATTTGGCCAAGAGTTCCGGCAGCGCAGATTGTTCCTGTGGCGAGTTTTTTTGAATAACCGTATTTCAGCATCACAGGCAAAGATATCACGCCCATTGCTACAACAGACGCCCCAACAACACCTGTGGAGGCGGCAAGCAAAGTGCCAACAATTACCGTACTAATTGCAACACCGCCTCTGACTTTACCAAATAAGACTCCCATTGATTCCAGAAGCCGTTCAGCGAGATCGGATTTTTGTAATACAATACCCATCAAAATAAATAGGGGTACAGCCATTAGAATCGTATTATTCATAATTGAATATATACGAAAGGGCATCATGGAAAACATCAGAACAAACTCTTCTGCAACAGCTGCAACAGATGGGTCGGGCATGAGTTCAACAAAGGCTGCTATTGCTCCAAAGAACATGGCAACAGCACCAAATGAAAATGCTACAGGATAACCGACAATCAACAGCAAGAGTGCTGCAAAGAACATTATAATACCGGTCATTTGCCAGCCTCCTGGTACTTACGAATATTTTGAAGCACATATCCGATACCACTCAAACAGAGAAAGCTGAACGAAAACGGGATCATTCCTTTGATTATCCACCTGAAAGGCAGGCCACCAGGGTCTTCAGAAATTTCCTGTGTATCAAAAGCATCATAAACAAAATCAAAGGAACCGGTCAGAATAAGCAGGGCAAAGGGCATGAGAAACAATAACGTACCCATGATATTAATGACTGCTTTTTTGCGTGCTGAGAACTTTTCAAAAAGGAAATCAACCCTGACATGTCCTTCATCTTTTAACGCAACAGCGATTCCGAAGAGGAATATAACAGCGAACGTATGCCATTCAAGCTCCTGCATTCCAACGGAAGAATTACGAAAAACATAGCGCATCATAACGTCATAGGAGACATTGAGCACCATGAGAAAAAGGAGGAAAGAAATGATCTTTCCAACGATATCGACCAAATTTGATATAAACTTTTCTGCAGTTAACATTTTATTCCAAAAAGCTTTTGTCATATAAAAAAATGCCGCCTTACTGGATGTTTCCAATAAGGCGGCATTTTAATTTTACATCGAGGTGTCAGCCCCATAAAGAATAGAAAGACATTTGATTATTTCGCTACGTCTATGCTGGTCTTGATGTAGTTGTAATCAGATATGATGGTCCATTCTCTGGCTTTCTTAGTGAAAGCTCTTTGAGATTCAAGGATTTCCTTGAACTGTGGATCCTTTGCTGCGTATTGATCAAGTACTTTATCTGTCTCAGTTTTCATAACTTTAATAACTGATAAAGGTAAAGTTTTCACTTTGATATTTGGAAAATCGGTTTTCATTTTTTCCCAGGCGTTAGCAGAAGCAGCAAAGTTTTCATAATACATATCAGCTGCAGCAGCTTTCATAGCGGTCTTGAGAATTGCCTGGTTTTCAGGAGAGAGTTTTTCAAATGCTCGTTTGTTAATCATAAACTGCATCTCTGAAGCTGGTTCATGCCATCCTGTATAGTAGAATGGAGCCACTTTGTGAAAACCCATTTTGATATCCATACCAGGACCAACCCACTCAAGAGCATCAATAGTACCACGATCAAGAGAGGTATAGAGTTCGCCAGCTGGAATATTGGTTACGTTCACGCCAAGATTTGCAAATACTTCACCTGCAAGGCCAGGAATACGCATCTTCAGACCTTTGAGGTCTTCAAGAGAATTAATTTCTTTTTTAAACCAGCCGCCCATCTGAACACCAGTGTTACCACCAGGGAAATTCAGAACATCAAAGCGGTCATATACCTGCTGCATGTATTTCATACCATCATCATAGTAAAACCAT
>DAOWDZ010000028.1 GCA_030638765.1 Desulfocapsa sp. | reverse complement strand
TTAATAACAGATTAGACACTGGAAGGTACAAACAAAAAAGGCTTTCAAAGGTGTTATCCTTTGAAAGCCTTTGTTATCAATGGTGCCCGAAGCGAGAATCGAACTCGCACACCCTAGGGGCGAGGGATTTTAAGTCCCTTGCGTCTACCAGTTCCGCCATTCGGGCATGCCCCTTCTTTACCATAGAGCTGATTTGTTTGTCAATTGAAGAATGCTGATTTTCTCAGGTTCTCCTAGTGTTACGAACTGTTATCGCATTGTTAATTCCTAGATACATCACCTGAGCCACAGAACTCTCACGAAGAGAGAAATGATCTAATTTATCTCGTATTTCTTCTGAAAGGTCTACCAGAGGTCTACCAGAATGATAGATACAGTTTACTGTGATCAATCAAATTGGGAAGAATTCAGAAAATCAAAGTTTTCCACTGGCTCAATTACAGCAATTTTTCCAAAATTCCTGTTTAAAATATTTCAGCTGTGATTAAATGAATGGAGAAGTTTTTGGGCAAAGGCCTCTCGATTTTCGCCAATCTTTACGCCTGCAAACTACAGCCAGCTACAAACACTACAGGAAGTTATAAATGCGCCGTACATCAAGAGGAATTCTTCTCTCTTTGGAAAATTCCTTAAATATTTTTTTTATTTCAATGGTCATTTTTTCTGCTGAACCGTCTAATAGTTTTGCAGCACAAGCAACTATAAATCTTACTACCTCTGAGAAAGCCTGGATTGAGGAGAATCACACAATTCGTGTACGGATTGGAGAGTACCCTCCCACCTATTATATTGAAAATGATAAGCCCGTTGGAATAGTTGTTGATATCCTCAATGAAATATCTAAACGAACCGGAATTAAATTTCATTTTGTGGTTCCCTCCCCCACCTTTTCTAAAGATCTTGAAGGCATAGTAAAACATACTGGCCCTGATCTTCTCCCCATACTTCAAAAAAGCACGAAAAGGGAGGAGGAAATTCTATTCACAAAACCATATATGACATCACCACGATTCATATTTACCCGTATTGATGTACCATTCGTTTCCTCCATGAAAGATTTGTCGGGAAAAACAGTTGCAGCGGAAAAAGATTTTCTCGTCCATAAATGGCTTAGTGGTGATTATCCAAATATCAATGTACAAACTTATGAAAACTCCAAAGATGCTATCCAGGCAGTTTCTTCCGGCAATATTTTTGCTTATATAGGGCCATTGAGAGTTACCGCTAGCCTGATAAATAATAATGGGTATCAAAATATCAAAGCAGCTGCCCCAAGTTCTTTTCCTAATTTTACATCCTCAATGGCGATAAGGAATGATTGGCCTGAATTGCAAAGCATCTTAAATAAGGGGTTTAGCTCTCTTAGTGAGGCAGAAAAAACAACTATTATTAATAAATGGTCTACGTTAAGAGTTGAGCATGGTATCCAATTTATTGACATCCTCAAATGGGTTTTTGTAACACTTTCCTTTTCACTTGTTGCAGTACTTATGTTTGTTTTCTGGAATAAAAAACTGAAGCGTGAAGTTCAGAGAAAAACTGAAGAATGGGAAAAGACCTTTGATGCCATGAGTGATATCGTCACGATTCAGGACAAAAGCATGCGTATTGTCCGGGCCAATAAAGCTGCACATCAGGTTTTCAAAGAAGCAGAGTATGGAAAGTTGAATGAAAAAAACTGCTATGAAATTTTTACCGGTACGTCAGAACCATGCCCTGGGTGTCCCATGCTCGACACACTCAGCAGTATGGATCCTCATTCAGCAATAATGACTCATAAGACTACAGGAAATACTTTTCGGGTATCCACTGCTGCCATATCATCTAATGATGGAGAATTGCAGTATCTTGTTCATACAGCTAAAGACATCACTGAACAAATACGGCTAGAAGAAGAACTTTTTCAGTCTCATAAAATGGAAGCTGTTGGCACTCTGGCCGGTGGCATTGCCCATGACTTCAACAATATTCTTGCTGCAATAATAGGATATAGTGAATTTATCCAAGATGCCGTTCCAGCAGATTCTCCCATAGGAAGGGACATTAACAAGGTTCTTGTTTCAGCGAAACGAGCAGTCGAACTCGTCAAACAAATTCTCACCTTCAGTAGAAAAACAGACTCTACAAAACAAACTGTTTATCCTCATCTGCTTATCAGTGAAGCATTGAAAATGCTGAGGTCGACTTTACCAACCTCGATAACCATAGAGACAGATATTGACCGTGATTCTGGAATGATTCTGGCTGATCCCACAAGTATTCATCAGATTATTGTCAATCTCTGTACCAACGCCTCACATGCTATGCCTGATAAAAAAGGAGTGCTGAGTGTCAGCCTGCAAAGCAAAAAGTGCAAAGTTGCAGACATGATTGGGAAGACAGCCCTGCGTCCTGGTAATTTTATTGTTCTCACAGTGCATGATGGTGGACATGGGATGGATAAAACGACCTTGAATCGAATCTTTGAACCCTATTTTTCAACCAAAGAGTTAGGAGACGGCACTGGTTTAGGACTCGCTCTTGTCCATGGAATTGTCCAGGAATGTAATGGTTTTATTGATGTAGAAAGCACTGTCGGTGAGGGATCTACTTTTAAAATAATCTTTCCGGCCATTAAAAAACCTTCAAGTCAGCCTATTGTTGCCATACCTAAAGATAAGACATAAAAAGCTGTCGGTAACGAAAGGATATTAATCGTTGATGATGAACTGTTGCTGGTGAAGGTAAATGCAAAACGCCTCCAGGCTCTCGGGTATAAAGTCACTGGAGTTACAGACAGCAACGAAGCTCTTTCGATTTTTCGCAGTCAGCCGGACAATTTTGATCTGCTCATCACCGATCAGACCATGCCAGGGTTTACAGGTAACGAATTAGCCGAGGCTATGTTGGCCATTAAACCGTCCCTGCCGGTTATCGTCTGTACTGGGCACAGCGAAACCTTCTCCAAAGATGACGCTCTCTCCAAAGGCATCAAAAAATATATCTTAAAACCAGTTCATGGAGATGAACTCCTTGATACTGTTCAGGAAATATTTACCGAGAAATAATTGATTGTCATGGTTTAGTCGCAGGTGTAGATACCTCCTATACATTGTAATCGCACACTTCTATAGCGAAAACAAAAGAGCGAAACAGATATTTTCGAGGGCAACATTTACCACTCTCTGACAGGGATATGTTAAGATTGTTCTGGCAGATATGATCGAATCTCATTTCCAAAACTGTCAGATAAAGTACGAACAACTACAGTTTATGCAAGCCATTCCTCGGCATCCTGCAAACTCATAAAAACCTGGACAGAATATGGCAAGAGATAGGCCTGCTCCACCCAGAAGTCTGCCATTGCTTTCGTAAAGCCAGA